>NZ_JAAHBQ010000033.1 GCF_020144665.1 Oscillatoria salina IIICB1
ACTAGATTTCTAGGTTTTATCTTCAGCGAAGGTTGACTCTGAAAATAGATAGCAGCAAGAATAAATCCTCACAAGAAACCGATAAAAAATGTCCAGCCATGAGAAGGGTAGAGAGAACAAATTAAACGACGACTGCTACTATAAACTTGAATTGACTATCCTTCAGCCAAATCTTCTTGAAATTTCTGCATGGCTTTAATCTCTTGTTATGGTGTAGTAATAGCAAATAAAAAACCTAGCTATTTCACCTGAAGAGATAAACATCATCAAAAGGCTAATTAGGGATTGCAATAGTTACAGTAAGTGGGATCGGCAAATTCAACTTGATTGGGAAAGGAGCGGGTTTCTTGAAAGTTACATTTTTGACATTGATAGAGATCGGATTTAATTAAAGACGTTGGTAAATTGCACATAGCACAGCGCAATCCGGGTTTGCGCTCGATGACATCAAATCCAGGACAATAACAATTAGGGCAAGTTTGCTGGATTTTATCAATGAGATTTTCCGTAGCTTTAGCTATGACTTGCATCCGGGTAGGGTTATACATTGCGCGCATATCGGTTTCGAGATGGGCGCGTTTTTCCGGTGAGGATTTTAGGATAGTAGTTACGGCATGAATTAAGTCGGCTTCAGTGACAATTCCTTTAAAAATTTGCTCATTCTTTTTTGGTTCAGGGCTTGACATTAAGACTAAACCATGATCGGGAAAGCCAACTTGGGCGGCAAAATCGAAGGCATCGGCGACGCTGTAAACCCAGGTGTGATTGTAATTCGTTTCCAGAGAAACTTCAACGCCGACAATTTCGAGTTGATGGGCTCGATCGAGTAATAAAACCAGTTCGCGATCGCGCGACACATAAGGCAGATTGGGATCGGGGAAAAAACTCCCCTCACTGGCAACTGCTAAGGATTCTCCCGTCACTTCTAGCACTTTTTGTGCCTTTAATCGGGCTGCCTCTAATTGCGTCCCTAAGCGTTTAATCTCGCGCGTAAAAGTACCAAAGCGATCGGTATTAAATCCTTGAGGAACAACGACTTGCATCTCCAACTGCTTTTCCAGTAGCGCAGCGATCGCCTGTTCCTTTTTGTGCATAGTTGCTAAAAGACAAACTCGATTAGAAAACCACGGTTTTGCTTGATTCATAATCTCCCCAATTAAGGTTTTCCGAAAATAAAGATGTCTTGAGCGAACTCGTTCTCTGCTATAGTTGCTTTCTCTAGAGAAGCTCAAAAACATTGAGGATGAATTCCGCCTTGGCGACAAATAAAGTCAATTTGTTGAGCATCTAAGTTTTTCACTTGAGCAAAATTGACACCTTCAATTTTAGCGACGGAGTCAGCTATTGGTGCTGCTTGTAAAAATTGCTCGGAGTTAGTTTCTCTACGTGCGAAAAAGCGGACTCCTTGGAAATTAGCTCCTGCTAAGTTAGCTCCACGCAAATCGGTGGCGCTAAGATTGGCATAACGTAGGCTGGTATTTTCTAACTGAGCGTTACTGAGATTGGCACCTTTGAGCGTCGCGAAACTAAAATCTGCTTGTTTAAGATGAGCATGATTAAAATTGGCAGCAGTTAGGTTTGCTCCTTGCCAGTTAGTTGCAGTTAAATTAGCATAATCAAATTGGCTGTCAACGGCGCTGACTTGTCCGAAACGTGCTTGTTGGAGATCGGCGTAAGAAAAATTAGTTTCTTCTAAATCTGCGCCTGTGAAACTAGCATTTTCTAAGATAGCTTGGCGGAAATTGGCACCCAGGAGAGAGGCGCTGCTAAAGTTAGTGGCGATCGCGCGCGCGCTGCTTAAATTTGCTCGTCTTAAATTGGCTCTGAGTAAGCTGCTACGATTGAGCAAAACGTTTCTTAAGTCTGCACCAGCAAGATTTGCTCTGGTTAAGTCTGCACCGCTAAAGTCAGTTAATTCGTCGTCAAAGGTTCCCCAGCGTTTGTCTTCTCCTGTGCCATAGAAGCGGCTTTCTTGAAAACTAGCATAAGTTAAATTTGCGCCTCGGAAGTTAATGCCGGAAAGGTCGGTTTTGTCTAAAATTAAACTGAATTTGGCTTCGCCGAGGGTAAGCGCACCCAAATGAGTATTGCTCAAATTTGCTTCTGTACTTACTTGATTATCGAGGGCTAAAATTTTGGCGATCGCTCTTTGGGTGGCTACCAGTCTTAAAGCTGTGGTTTCTTGTTCGGTTTCTGTACCCTGCTGTTGCAATACTTCTAAGTCTTTGTCTAAGGATTGATTTAAACGTTGCAAGGAAGGTAAGGCAGATTTCCCGATACTGACTAAAGCCTGCTGAATAGTTTCAATCAAAAAGGGGTTGTCTTCTTGGGCAAGTAAGTCTACTAATAAAGGAGCTGCACGGGAGTCTTCTAGTCTGGCGAGTGCTAAAATTGCTCCCTGGCGTTTGTCGGTTTCGTAGCTAGGGGTAGAACTTAATTGTCTGACTAAGGCGAGAAATAATTTGTCTTTTTGTTCGTTAAACTCGCGTTGATTGGCTTGAGTTTGAATGTAAATTTGTGTCCCGACAAAGGTTCCTAAGACGGAAGCCATTGCACTCAGGGCGACGATTAATAAGGTAGTTCCTGGGTGTTGGCGCATCCACCGCCACAAGTGCAGTTTCGGTGTTTCGCCTTCGGTGGTAGTTAAAACAATTGTGGTGACTTTTTCTTGAGGAGGTGAAGCGGTTTCTGCTTCTTCGTCAAAGTTTTCTTCCTCGGTATCGGTATCGGAATTAGTTTGATTGGTTTGGACTTCGACGACGGTAATGGGGCGGCTGTTATGAGGAAATTTGGACTTTCGCTGTTTGGCAAAACCAGGTACTTTCCCAAAAGCATCGATAACTAAAGTTCCCGCGAGGCGATCGTGCAAACTACGCAGTTGAGAGCTAAATAAGAGTGTTGCTGTTTCAGTGACGACGAAAATTCCGCTTAATCCGAGTAAAATTCCCAGGTTGGGAAATACTCCTGCATATCGCCAAATTAGATAGGCTATTCCTACCGGTAATCCCCAACGCCCGACAATTTCGCGAAATCCTGCCCTAAGTAATCCAGGAGAAGTACCTTGAATTGTGACTACACGGATGTTTAACCAATTTTTTGGTGTAGTTTGACCTGTTTTTCCTAATAGGTAAAGTTGCCAGGTAACGATCGCCGCCGGGGAAATTAGCGCTCCCCACCAAAACAAATTCGTTAAAGGAGGCACTTGTTGCTGATTTTCCGGGCGACGGGGTAAAGCGAGAGTTTTGGCGATCGCTTCTTCGACGGTGGCTAATACTGGATTCAGGGGAACTAACTCTGATGGCGATCCTGACTGAACGTATAAACCCACTCCATAAGGCACTAAGCCACTAGCGATCGCTAACGATACTTCTACTACTCCTGCTACACAGCGACGCAGCAGTAGCGAAGCAATTTGCAAACGCGGCGACGAACGATAATTTTGACTTTTTTCGGGTTTTATGGTATTGCTAGCCATACTGACTCAGATACGCCGCGATCGGGTTTTGACTTTATTCTGGAGATTGAGGAGCGATAAAGAACTTGTAGAGAAGGTAGAGCACGACTCCTAAAATAGCAAGACTGATTAAAGAAGCCACAAGTTGCAAAACAGTTCTCAGCAGAGAAAAACCAACGATAGCAGCAACTGCGACTACAGCTACTTTACCAGCAGTAGGCAGACTGTTAAACCAGTTTCGCAATTCAGCGATAAATCCACTCAAGTCAGGAGACGTTTCGCTATGATGCTGTAAAGGTTTTCCTGGTTCGGGATTGTAACTTTGTCGAGAAGAGTAATCTCGATTAACTTCTTTTTCTAGTTCTTGGAGTTTGCGTTGCCAATCTTGATTGTCTTGACTATTCATATTCTGCGTAAAATATTAAAAACAACTTTAGTGCGATCTTAGCGAGTTCAGTTGGTTAATTGCGTCAAGGATAGCGGAAAAAATAAGTTAAGTATAATTCATCAACTGACGAGGACAGTTGCATAAGAGTAACATACTCGATCTTAATTCGGGTGACAATTTGAGAAACTAGACTTGTAGATAGGATACCTGAGTGCGAGGTAAAAAGATGGAAAAACTAGCTAGACACTCGCTTCAGCAAATATTGGTTCCGGTAGCTGTCGTAACTGTATTACTGGTTGCGGGTACAACTTCAGGAAAAGCTCAACCAACAATTCAACTCAGAAACCAGTCGAACTTTACACCAATTAGTAGCCCCGGTCAATCGGGAGGATCGGTAGACAGCAAAAACTGCGGTTTTGTTGCCCGATCGCCAAATCAAGTTTTGAACGTCACCGAACGCATTGACTACTTGCGTGTAAGAGTAGAAGCCACCGGGGGGGAACCTACGTTATTAGTAGATGGTCCTGACGGTCGCTTTTGCGTTTTAGCAGATGAAATTTCTGGAGATTCTCCAGAGATTTCGGGAGTTTGGCTTCCAGGGAGATACTCGGTTTACGTTGGCGATCGCTCTGGTTCTCGATATGATTATACTCTCTACGTCTCGCAACAAAGTAACGACTAAGCACAGCAAAATTAATCTTCTAATTGTCTCGGTGCTACTTCTACCGCTTCGACATCAATTGTCCCTGGTGGAGTTAGACGCAGAAATTGACCTTGTTCTACTTTTAGCGCCTCGCCGCAGTTTGGGCAACGGCACTGAGTACGATTAAAACCAGTAAATTCGTAGTTACAAACCGGACATTGGTCTTCTACCAAATTACGCTTGACCCAAAAGCTAAAACCGTACCAAGCGATCGCCGGTGTAATTAAGAGCAATGCCACTACAATTAGAAAACCATTGACTACCCAGCCTAAACCTACTGAACCCAACAGTAAACCGATCAGCAAGATAGTCAGCCAACAACCTAAACCTGGTACATTAATCTGAAATAACTTTGTCAAATCTTGATTCACCCACAGCCTCCTCAATAAATCGCGCTTATTTCCATCGTAATTCAGATTTGAGGAAAAGCCTTTCCGGCGCGATCGCTACACTTGTGGGGACTATTTTCAACTTTGTTCCTTCTCCAGCAAATCTTGTAGCCGTTTTTGTAAAGCTTCTTTACCAAACTTGGCTAAAGTTTGTTCTCGCAACCACTCACCGTCACAACGTCGATCTTTACCTTTTAAGATTTCAATTGTCGCCGCAGCTACCGCTTCAGCGTCTCGGTGAGGAACCCGCCAACCTAAACATCCATTTTGCAAAGGATCTGCCGAACCGTCAGCATCGCCAGACAGTACTGGTTTACCACAAGCCATTGCTTCGAGATAAACAATCCCAAATCCTTCTTGGGAAGGCATAATATAAGCATCAGCAACTCGATAATGGGCGACTAACTCTTCTTTAGGGACAAAACCAGCAAAGACAACTTTTTCGGCTACATCTAAGTCTCGAGCTAACTGGGCTAAACGAGGTCGATCGTCACCGCGTCCGATCGCTAAATATTTTACTTCGGGAAAGACTGCTAAAATCTTTGGTAAAGCACGAATCGTGACATCTACTCCTTTATAAATATCTCCCGACCATAATCTCGCTACGGTCATTAAAACTTTGGCATCAGCCAAGTTATATTTAGCAATTAAGTTATACGGTTTTTCTCCGGGAGTAAATTTATTTCCATCAACCACACAAGGTAGCATCCGTACTTTTTGGGGATTAATTTTATTAGCCGCACAAAGACGATCTTGACTATAGCGGCTAATAGTCCAAATTGCTGCTGCTTGTGCTAATGCTTGTTGCTTTTTTGGCGATAAAGGTTCCCAAACTTCTTTTCCGTAAGTTAATACTGTGTAAGGAATACCTAACGGTTGACAAAGTTTTTGTACTAAAGACGCTAAATTAATATGACCGCAGTAAACATGAGCTGGACGCTGAGTAAGCAAACAATTTAGCAGTGCGATCGCGAGGCGCAAGCGACCTAACCAAGGTGGTAAAGTTTTCAAATAATGAAATTTAAAATTTTCGCTCTCGAAGTAATTTTCAGCTCCATGTTCGTCTCGTAATAAAAATACCTCAGCAGTATAGTTATCTTCTGGGTTATTAACTTCTGCTTTAGATATCAAGACTCTATATGCCTCAAAGATGTCTTTAATATAAGACTGAATCCCACCTTCCTGAGAAAAAATTTCGAGAAAGACAAAGACGCGCTTAGTTACCTTATCCAAAATATACACGCTCCTCTTTCGGATTTACGGAGTTTAAAAGTTTTTTGCTTGCAAATACTCTAAGTCTTTTTTAACCATTTTTTCGATTAAAGCTTCAAAGCTGACTTGCGGTTCCCAACCAAGATTAGTTTTTGCTTTCGTGGGATCTGCTACCAGTTGAAAATGTTCGTCTGGTCGAAAAAACTTAGGATTCACCTGTACATATTGTTCCCAATTTAGGTCTACACATTCAAAAGCCGTGGCAACTAATTCTCGGACTGCGTGTAATTTCCCCGTACCGATGACATAATCTTCTGGTTCGTCTGCTTGCAACATTCGCCACATGGCTTCGACATGATCGCCCGCGTAGCCCCAATCTCTTTTTGCATCCAGATTGCCCATTTCTAGGCGATCGCTTAAACCCAATTTAATTTTGGCGGCGGTTAAGGTAACTTTGCGGGTAACAAACGAAGGCGGACGACGAGGTGATTCGTGATTGTATAAAATCCCGCTACAGGCAAATAAATTGTAGCGAGATCGGTGATGTACCATTGTCCAATGAGCGTGTAGTTTGGCGGCGGCGTAGGGATTTTTGGGGCGAAAAGGTGTATTTTCGTCTTGGGGATCTCGATCGACATTGCCGAACATTTCTGAACTACTAGCTTGATAAAATCTGGTCGGAATACCTACTTCTCGTACTGCGTCTAGTAAGCGTGTGGCTGTACCTGTGACTAAATCTAAGGTTCCGAGGGGATCTTTCCAAGAATCCGGGACAAAACTGGGTGCGGCTAGGTTATAAATTTCATCAGGATGCAGTTGCGCGACGACTTGCAATAAAGCTTTGCTGTCGGTGAGTTCCACCGGACAAACTTTAATTTGGTTAGCAAGTTCGCCAAGTTTAGCGACACTAGCTTGACGTTGTGGCGGAATTAGCCCAGCAACTTGATAACCTTTTTCTCGGAGCAATTTGCTGAGATAATAACCATCTTGACCAGTAATACCTGTAATTAGCGCTGTTTTTGCCATCTTGAAAAGCGGGGGAAGTTAGTTCTCATCTGTTTTAACTTAAACTAACCTAATCAGACAAAAATTAGCGCCTGCGATCGCTGGTTTTGGTAATACCGCAGCACTACTTCAAAACTAGCTTCGCAGGCGTTTTTGCGACTATGTACGGATTTTTTTAGAACAAACCAAGGGTGAAGGATTTGTCAATGGGCATAGTAGCACCAATTCCTAACCAAATTGTGACCAGAGTACCAAACATGAAGACTGTGGTTGCTACTGGACGACGGAAGGGGTTTTGAAATTTGTTGACGTTTTCGATAAAGGGAACCAACATTAAACCTAAAGGAATAGCTGCTTGAGAAGCAATTCCTAAAAGTTTATTGGGAACTACGCGCAGAATTTGGAATACTGGATACAAGTACCATTCGGGTAAAATTTCTAATGGCGTGGCAAAGGGATCTGCGGGTTCGCCAATCATTGCTGGGTCGAGTACGGCTAAACCAACGCATAAAGCGATGGTTCCCATAATTACTACTGGGAAGACATAAAGTAGGTCGTTGGGCCAAGCAGGTTCGCCATAATAGTTATGACCCATACCTTTAGCCAGCTTGGCACGTAATTTAGGATCTGTTAGATCTGGCTTTTTTAGTGTGGACATTGTTGGTTTTTTCTCCTTTTTGCTCGGAATCAGCAGGCTTTTTCAGAATTTACAACGGACCAGAAATACCTTGTTTGCGAATCATGAGGAAGTGCAGCAACATGAATACTGCAATTAGCCAAGGCAAGACAAAGGTGTGTAAGCTGTAGAAACGAGTCAGTGTCGGCTGTCCGACGCTGGCGCTACCGCGTACAAGTTCTACTAATTGGTCGCCGACTACGGGAATTGCTGCTGGAATACCGGAAACGATTTTCACAGCCCAGTAACCAACTTGATCCCAAGGTAGTGAGTAACCAGTTACACCGAAGGAAACGGTGATTACTGCTAAGACTACGCCTGTTACCCAAGTTAACTCGCGAGGCTTTTTGAAACCGCCTGTGAGATAGACTCGGAAAACGTGCAGGATCATCATTAATACCATCATGCTTGCAGACCAGCGATGGACTGAACGAATTAACCAGCCAAAGTTAACTTCGGTCATGATGTATTGTACCGAGGAGAAAGCTTCGGTAACGGTTGGTCTGTAGTAGAAGGTCATTGCAAATCCAGTAGCGAACTGGATTAGGAAGCAAGTTAAGGTGATTCCTCCTAAGCAGTAAAAAATGTTAACGTGGGGCGGGACGTATTTGCTTGTGATATCTTCAGAAATCGCCTCGATCTCTAGACGTTCCTGAAACCACTGATAAGGTTTTGATTCGGTTACTTGCTTTGAAAACATGAGCAGGGGTCTGTGTTCCTTTATCCTCAATAGTTTTAGTATTCTGTGTTCCTACTAAGCGTTGTTTTACTCAACTGTCACTCACTTAGCTCCTTATACTACATTTGTAATATCAAGTGTGACACAAAATCATGATGAGTGATGTCACTCATTTTACCTTGACCCTTAGTAGGTTAGAAAATTTATAGACTGTAATTGTAGACTGTAATTATAGTCTGTAATTATCTTAACCTCAAGACAGAGCTAGCTAACTTCATAACTAGCTAACTTCATAACCAGCTATTCATCCAAAAGTACAGTTAGCTCTATTTATATTTTACAGGATTACAGTTTTATTTCTCTCGGTATTGTTTTTCTAGTTCGTAGCGCTGTAGTTGTAGTTGTAGGCGTTCGTTCTCTGATTTGTAACGTTCGACTTCTGTTTTGTAACGCCCGTTCTCTGTTTTTAATCGCTCGTTTTCAGTCTTTAAGGTGTCTATTTCATTCTGTTTACCTCGTAGGTCATTTAATGCACTTTGTAGCCCTTCCAGCTTGCTTTCTTGACCTTGGTAACGTAGGTAGGTGCTTTGATTCATTGCCACAGTGTGACCGAGGCTATTAGCGATCGCGAGGTGGTTTAATCCTGCTTGGTGCATTCTGATATTACAGGCGTGGCGTAATTTGTGGGCGGTGAAAGGAATGTTTTTTCGCCATAACCAATGAATAAACATACTGCTACATACTAGCCCGTTGCGCTTTCTCATAAATGGGTTTTCACAGTCTGGTAACACTTCGCTGAAGGGTTGATTGATTAAGTCGAAAGTCTCAAACCAATTCTTACCTTTAGGCATGAAGGGGAGAGCTAAACGTTTGCCGGTTTTACTTTTTTCAATTATCAGAATTCTTTCAGTGTTATTTGGGTCATTAATAGCAGGAATTAACTTGTCGTTACCTTGGTATTTAATCCGCTTTTGGGGGTTATCTTCTCCATCATCATTAATGACAATAAACTCAATGTACTTTTTTATGTAACTCTGGTGAGTGATAGTATAGCACTGTTAAGAGGTTATTTGGTCCCAAAACATGAAGCCAGAATTTCTGTTCCAAAAATTATTTTTGTTTTTTCACTGGAGGCGATCGCCGCTTGCGGCGCTGGGTTTAAGCCCACTCGCTACTCTTTTCCTCAGATTTGCTTTTGGTTGGAGGGCGATCGCGCCTTTAGCATAATAGCTAGTTGAGGTTGTCTTTGGTCTGTTTTTGCTTGTCTGTGAGCAATTTTTTTACCGCTCACTCGCAACTCGGACTGCTGACGCTTGTATTCCCCTCTACAAGAAATGTAACATAGCTTCTCAGCTTGATGTTCATTTTTTCTCGTTGGCTTGCTGCTTGGGTGAGTTGACTTATACTCCTCTGTGTGCATCTCTCAGCATTTGTTGCTGGATGACTCGGCTGAGAATTTTTTCCTGAAATTTATTTAACATTTAATTTAGTAAACATCTTGACCATAATTGTCTCATGGCAAAACGAGCTTTTTTCCTCTCTGTGGCGATCGCTATTTCTTTGATTTTCTCTTTTTTGCTTTGGTCGCCTAGTGCGGCTGCTTATAGCGAAAATCAAAGAATTTTACTACAATCTTGGCGAATTGTCAATCAAGCATATTTAGATGAAACATTTAACCATCAAAATTGGTGGTTTGTACGCCAAAATTATCTGAAAAAACCGCTTAAAAAACGTGAAGATACTTATAGCGCGATTGAGGAAATGCTGGCAAGTTTGAACGATCCCTTTACTAGATTACTCAGACCAGAACAGTATCGTAGTTTACAAGTATCTACTTCGGGAGAATTGTCTGGTGTAGGTTTACAGATCGATATCGACCAAAAAACAGGAGAATTAGAAGTAGTAGCACCGATCGCAGGATCTCCGGCTGAGGAAGCGGGAATTGCACCACGAGATCGCATTCTGGCAATTGATGGTCTGAACACTGCTAATCTAACGTTAGATGAAGCAGCGTTGCGGATGCGCGGCGAAAGTGGCACAAAAGTTACTTTAACCGTACAATCGCCGGGAAAAGATAACTTACATGAAGTGGAAATTATCCGCGAGATCATCTCCCTCAATTCAGTTTACGCTAAACTTGACACTGAAAGTGGTACGGTTCCCATCGGTTACTTACGCCTGTCTCAGTTTAGCGCGAATTCGACCGCAGAAATGAAAGAGGCGATCGCGGATTTAGAAGCCAAGGGTGCCAAAGCTTATATTCTGGATTTACGCAGTAACCCAGGTGGTTTATTAACCGCCGGAATTGAAATTGCTCGCCTTTGGTTGAATAATGCTACAGTTGTTTATACTGTCAATCGTCAAGGAATGTTAGGCAGTTTTGATGCTTACGATGGCGCAATAACTGACGACCCCTTGATCGTTTTAGTTAATCAAGGAACAGCTAGCGCTAGTGAAATTTTAGCTGGTGCTTTACAAGATAACAAAAGAGCGCAACTTGTTGGCGAAAAAACTTTTGGTAAAGGTTTGATTCAATCTTTATTTGAATTACCCGATGGTTCCGGTTTAGCAGTTACAGTTGCTAAATACGAAACTCCTAAACACAAAGATATTCACAAACTTGGTATTAGTCCCGACTACAAAATTCATCAAGATCCCATTACCTTAAAACAAGCAACCACAGAACTAGATTTACAGTATCAAACCGCAGTTAAATTGTTAAATCCTCAATCAGTGGTAGCTGATGCGGCATAACAATTATCTTCCCTTTTTCCGGTAGAGGCAACCACAGGGGGATTGCCCCTACCGGAATTTTTTATTTTCCCTAGAGGCTAAATCCGTTTTCTCATATTTCTCTAGGACGCCACACAAGCAAAAAAAGCTCAGACTACCAGCCGGCAAGCCTTATAGCCTCTTACCCAAATTTGAGTGATTTATTTCTCTATGTAACAATTTAGCAATTTTGTTAATAAATGTTGAATTAACTTGTTGCCATTGCTAGATTGTGATAGTCAAGCAATCTCATTCGGGAAATATCCCTTGGAGGAACAACTATGACTATTACCTTAATTGCAGTATTGGCATTAGGCTGGCTTCTAGCTGCTACCCTAGGAACCTGGGCTTACTTTGCTAATGAACCATTTCCTTTGAATCGTTCAGGAGGTGAAACTGACGAAGGATAGGAAGAAGAACTAGGTAGTTCGAGAACTTAATTCAAGTGGCTGCGTTATTTAAGGGAGTTTGGCGCGGTCACTTGAACTATTTCTAGCTAATCCAATCTAGCGATCGCGAAAATACGCTTCTCAACTCGTGCAGTTTCACCATTTATCCTTGATTCATAGATTATCTCATGTTTGGGCAGATATTTCAAATTTTTTTGCTTTCAAGTCGCAAAATCTAGTCAAAGGCTGATGCTGTCTGCATAAAGTTGGATTTGGAGAGAAAAAAGTGTTGATTACTCCTTTTAAGAAAAAGGCAGAAAAATCGACTGATAGGGTTATGGGAAAAATTGCTGTTAAGAAAACGGTCATTAATCGAAACTGTCAACGACTGCGAGGAATGCAAAAATTAATATCTCCTAAATCGGCGGAAGAAATGAGAAATAAATTGGTCTTTATTGGCGCATAGATTAGCATATCGCCATCAGAAAATTTGGAGATTACCAAAGTAAAAAAACCTTTGACGATCGCCGATTTCTTAACTATTTATTTTCAACATTTCGGAAGATTTCAAACGATTCAACCAAGCTTTTAAATATTTCCGATTTGCTGCTTTTTCTTCGGGATTTTCAGTAGCTAAAGGATAGGGTGCTAATCCTTCTACGGCTGCGGTAGTAACGCAAAACATTGACTTTTGAAAGCTTTGACAAATTTGCACTAAGATGTCATCTTCGCCGCGCGTGGTTTGGCGATATAAGTTATGTAAATAATCTGGTAGATAACGACTCATATCGTGCATCAATAAGGTAGGAGGAATTCCTGCGCCACCAACTGGTAAAGGATCGGCGTATAATGCACCATAGGCAAAGTCACCTTGATCGACAGGAATTTGATATGCTTGGGCGTTATAAGAAACTGTACCAGGGAAAGGCGTTCCTCGGAAGAAAACGGCTTCTACATAAGGGACTGCGGTGTCGTTTAAGAAGGTTAAACCAGCCGATTTAGGGATGATATCATATTGCTGTCCGCGAATTTCTACTTGATAAGTAATCGGCTTATTTGCGGCGGCAACTAAGCCATTTTTAATATGTTCTACCACGTCAGGAATGGCTTTAATTTCGCCGCGATCGTAGCGATCTGATAAGTCAAGAAACATATCGCTCATGATTCGCCAAAATTGCCCTAATCCGCTATAATAAGCGAATTGCCTGATTTGTTCGGGGAGAAATTCAGGGAAAATTTTGTGTAGTGCGAGCATGAAAATATTATTTTTCAGTTTAGCTCGAATGGCTTTTTCTGCTCTTTGTTGAAATTCAGGTGTATCTAAGTATTCATCTAAGCCGCCGCCACCATGCCATAACATGGTTTTCATACAATATTCGGCGTATTCGTAATTTATGCGATCGTGCCACCAATGAATTAGTAATTTCTTAAAGCTGAAGTCACCATTAAAGTATTTGAAGAAGTTAAATAAGACTAAAAATTGTTTTTCGGCGATGTAAATTAAGTTGTTGGAATAAGCATCTAAAATTATGCCGTAACTTTTGAGGATTCCGACAACTTCGATTAAGTTTTGGGGGGTATCGTTTAACAGTGCTTGTCCGGATTCTAAGCGCTGAATATAGGCTTCAATAGGATTAGTATGTTGGTTATTTGTTTTCGTAATTATCATTAGTGTTTCAGTAAATTTGATTTAGTTTTTATATCCGTTAATTAAAGAAAGAAATTGGGAGATAACCACAGCCCACCTGAGAAAGAAAGGAATTTCACCAGCTAAAGCTAAGATGATTTGGAGTCCCCCCAGCCTACACATTTAAGGAAGGAGGGAATTTCACTAACTATAGCTAATTATCTCTCAGTTGATTGTTTCTCAGTAATCAAAGTTGAGTTGCTAATAATCACTGATTGTTGAGTAATAATTAGTGAATCGGTTTCAGCTTCGATCCAGCGTACCATTAAGTTTGGCTGTACTCCGAGGATAAAGATTAACACAGCTAAAACTACAGCCGGAATGCGATCGCCTAACTGAACTTTCGGCAGTTGTGCTAAAGTTTCTGGTAAGCGACCGAAAAAGACGCGGTTGATTACCAATAAGAAGTAAACCGCCGTTAAACCTGTCCCGACGATACAAAACAGAGTTTGAATGGGGAAAATCAGGAAACTACCGCGAAATACTAAAAATTCAGCGATAAAGCCAATCATTCCCGGAATTCCCGAGCTTGCCATTACACCCAATACCATTAAACTACCAATTACGGGTAAACCTCGTTCTGGATTGAGTAAACCACGCAGAGAGTTAACATCGCGGCTTCCAGTTTTCTTGGCTACGACACCGACGAGGAAAAATAGCAAAGCCGAAATTAAACCATGACTAATCATTTGACAAACGGCAGCAAGTAAGCTAAGACGAGTTGCAGCCGCAGCCGCTAGCAGAATATAAGCCATGTGCGCGATCGAAGAATAGGCTACCACTTTTTTCATGTCTTGTTGCGCGATCGCACAAGATGCACCATACAAAGCACTAATTGCGGCTAAAGTAGCTAACCAAGGTGCTAAAATTCGCCAAGCTTCTAGGGAAAATAAACCAAAACCAAATCTAATTAAGCCATAAGTTCCTAACTTTAACAACACCCCTGCTAATAATACCGAAATTGGTGTAGAAGCTTCAACGTGGGCATCTGGCAACCAAGTATGAAAGGGAAAGATGGGAATTTTAATTGCAAAACCTAAAAGCAACCCGGCTAGTAAAATTAATTGCAAACTTATGGGTAATGCTGCACCTAACAAAGGTTGATAGTCAAAAGTTGTCGCACCAGTGAGATAAATTAATCCTAAAAACGAAGCGATGACTAAAACGCCGGAAATTAAAGTATAAATCAAAAATTTCATAGCGGCATAGCCTCGCCTTTCGCCACCCCAAATAGCAATTAAAAAGTAAAGGGGAATTAATTCTAACTCGTAAAAAAGGAAAAACAATAGTAAATCTTGAGCCAAAAAAGCTCCCGACGCACCACCACTTAAAATCAGCAACATAGCGAAGTAAAAGCGATGGCGCGGCAAAGAATCAGAACTAGTTAAAATGGCAATAACTGTCAGCAAACTGTTGAGAAACACTAAAGGTAATGATAGCCCATCGATACCGAGATGATAGTTAAAACCAATCGCTTCAATCCAAGGTAAATATTCATCAAACTGCATTCCTGCGTGACTGGGGTCAAACTGAGTTCCGAGAAAAATCGTCCAGACTAGGACTGTACCAGCAATAATTAAAGCTAGCGATCGCGAAAAACTCGCATCTTTATTTCCAGGGAAAAATCCAATTAAAGCTGCACCGAGAAATGGTACCCAGATTAAGGCACTGAGCATAATTTATTTCTTGCTCCTTAATTTAATTACTTGATTCTTTGTTAATTGCCCAAACAACCGATAACTTCCTAACTTTTTGGGTCGCTCAAGCACGACCACAAACTTTAAATGGTTATAAATACGCGCATCATCACTCCGAATAATAAAGCTACGGCGAGCAAAATTGTCAGGAGATAAAACTGCGATTGACCAGAGACGTTATATCGCAAAGTTTGACCGCTAAAAATTGCGGCTAAACCGAACAAGTTAACTACACCATCAACCACGTAGCGATCGACCCATGCAGTAATTTTTGAGGTGATGTCTACGGCGAAAACGACAGTAAAACGATAGAGGCGATCGAAGTAAAAGTCGTAAGCGAGTAAATCTTGAATAAACCGCCAATAAATTTGAGCGGGTCTTGCCCAAGTTCTTGGTAAATCAATTGCTGTTCCTAGCGCACAACCAATTAAACCACTGAGCATTAATAACGGTACGGCTACGGGACTAAATAGTTGCGCTGGGTTAGACATAGCTGGGTCAGTAGAACCTAATAGCAATTGTCCTTGGTGCATGGTTAAAGGTAGCATGAGAGTAGCAATCGTCAAAGTTACCATTGGGAATGCCATTTGCCAGGGAACCTCTGGCGCTCTTCTGGTTTTTGGACTGGGTTCGCCTAAGAAAATTAAGCGAAAGACGCGAATTAAGTTTAAGGCGCTTAAGGCGTTAACAAGTAGTAAAATTGCCAGTAACCATAAAGGTAATTCTCCGGGAGTATTCGCCCAGCGTCGGAGTACCCAAAATGTTCCTAATGGCAGTAAACCAATTAGTCCGGCGGTGCCGACGACAAAGGCAGAACTGGTTGCGGGCATTCTCGTCCACAAACCGCCCATTTCGGTAATGTTTTGGTTATTGGTGGTGAGAATAATTGAGCCTGCACTCATAAATAACAGAGTTTTGGCGAAGGCGTGAGTTAACAGTAACAGCAAGGCAATGTCTACTTGTCCGACACCAACGGCGATAAAGACTAAGCCTAAGTAGGCGCTAGTAGAATGAGAAAGGGCGCGTTTAATATCAATTTGCGCGATCGCTACTAATGATGAACCGATCGCCGTTACGGTTCCGGTAATAATTAAAGCATCGGCAGCGATGGGAGAAAGGGTGAATACTGGCTGCAATTTAATTAACACAAAAGCCCCGGCGGAAACGACGACGGAGTTTCGCATCAGCGAAGCGGGATTTGGTCCTTCCATTGCTTCATCCAGCCAGAGATTGAGGGGAAATTGAGCGCATTTACCCACAGGTCCGCCAATTAAGGCTAAACCGAGTAAAGTAGCGATCGCGATCGGTAAAGGATCGCTGGCTGCCCAACTTTTTAATTCGCTAAAGGTTAATCCTGTGCCATAACTGGAAAGGGCTACCATCCCCATTAATAAGACAATGTCTCCTACCCTTTTGGTTAAAAAGGCATCTCTGGCGGCGGTGACAACTAAAGGTTGAGCGTACCAAAAACCAACTAATAAGTAGGTGGAAAGCGTCAGCATTTCTAGCAAGGCGTAACTCAAAAATAATGAGTCACTAATAGCAATTCCAGATAGTGCTGCTTCAAAAAAGCCCATTAAGCCGAAAAATCTGGCTAACGACCAGTCTTTTTCCATGTATCCTAGGGCATAGATTTGCGCTAGCAAACTAATCCCTGTTACCAGTTCCATTCCTCCTACACTGACTCTCGATATTTCTATTGCTAGAGATAAGTCTAAATCTGCGGCTTGTAACCATTGAAATACTATCTGTTGTGGTTTTTGTGTCCACACCACGGAGAAGGCTACTGACCCGTGGATAAATGCCACTAAGGTCATTAATAAATTAAAGTAAGCCGCAGGTCTAGGTCCTGTTTTCCGAATCATTCCCGTAGACCAGGGAAGGGTAAAAATTGCTCCGATTAACCCATATAAAGGGATAAACCAACTGCTTTGAAGCAGAAAATCACTCATTAATATTGCCCTTGAAATTTATCCGAAATTTACACTTTTTTGCTTAGGTTTACAAGTTTGGCTGGTTTTAACCAGTCTTTTTTGCCAACTAAGATAATCGCTTGCAATCGACTCGCGATCTAATTTTTCATTTTGATTTTTTCAGTTAAATTTGAGCTATTAGGTAAAAATAGGCAAATAAATATTTTTGACAACTTTTTCATTTTTTTGCCTAATTGTTTCTTATTTTTCCTGACTCGGGTTTTGCGAGCTACAGCCTTAGTTGTCGGCTTAAAAACCGATTATTTCCTGAATTACGATCTTCGCTAACCGCTCCCAACCAAGTTGAGGAGAGAGGAAAGACAAGTCTACTTTACCTTTAATTAGGAATCTAAATAAAGGTCAAGTGAGAACTAAATAAACAGTTTTTCTTTTCTTCCCCAAGTTAGATGTCAAAGAAGAAAATTGCTGTTGGCGATCGGAACATCTTTGCTTTGAGGTTGATTTTTTGCCGAGCGATAGCAAGATTAACTAGGAGAGACTATGATTGTCTTAAATGCTGAACTAAAAGCGCAGCTACCACTCGGTCAGTTTCCCAGAACTTGCTTTTCTCTAGCTTGCTTTTGCCGACTATAACCAAGCAAATAGTAGCATTTACTCACTCACTTCTTGACAAAAGCGATCGCAGCTACTTGCTTTTTTTGCCCGTTAAGGGGTGAAAAAGCTGAGATTATCGGCAATATAATAAAAAAATTATAAAACACTTCTTGACTCTACCACATTGGAGTTCCAACTCGTAGCGAGCAAGGCAGCGATCGCCACCTGCTCGCTACGAGGTATTAAATTTTGTTAACAAAGCAATTTGAAAAAATCATAAAGATTTATATTGTCAAAGGTACAAAGCTTTCCTATGCTTTTTTTTAGATTGAACATATAGTGCTTTTAGTCAAGATTTTGCTAGCGGCAATTTGCGATCGTGATTGGAGTGAAGAGCGACAACGTAGAGGTAGCTCGTACATAAAAGTATTGTAACTTGAAGCTCCAGCTCAGAAAATAAACTGCCAAAGCAGCAGTGGTGCGCTGTCACCAAGACTGACTGCGACTTTAACTTCGCTTGTTGTGTTAGGAGAGAAAAAAATGCCAATTGCAGTAGGAATGATTGAAACCCTGGGATTTCCAGCAGTAGTAGAAGCAGCCGATGCGATGGTAAAAGCGGCTCGGGTAACGCTAGTAGGTTATGAAAAAATTGGTACAGGAAGAGTAACTGTAATCGTTAGAGGTGATGTCTCGGAGGTACAAGCATCAGTATCAGCAGGAACAGATGCAGCAAATCGTGTCAATGGCGGTGAAGTATTATCCACCCATATCATTGCTCGTCCCCACGAAAACTTAGAATATGTACTGCCGATTCGTTATACCGAAGAAGTAGAGCAATTCCGAACGTAACCAAGCAAATCAGGCTTAAGCGCTCCAGAAAATCAACAGAAAGACCAAAAACCAATAAGAAATTAGGAGTACAAACAAATGTCAATAGCGGTAGGAATGATTGAAACCCTAGGATTTCCGGCAGTAGTAGAAGCCGCAGACGCAATGGTAAAAGCTGCCCGCGTCACATTAGTAGGCTATGAAAAAATCGGTACCGGAAGAGTGACAGTAATTGTCAGAGGTGACGTCTCAGAAGTACAAGCTTCAGTATCAGCAGGCGTAGAATCAGTCAAGCGGGTAAACGGAGGTCAAGTATTATCGACCCATATTATTGCCCGTCCCCACGAAAACTTAGAATATGTACTACCAATTCGTTATAGCGAAGCAGTAGAACAATTCCGAGAAAGCGTTTACGCACCGCGATCGCTACCGAGATAAGAAAAATGCAAATTGCTGTAGTGCGTGGCACGGTAGTTAGTACCCACAAACTGCCAGAAATGACAGGAGTAAAGTTACTGCTGTTGCAATTTATTGACGAGTCAGGACAGCCGCTACCAAAATACGAAGTAGCAGCAGATCGCGTCGGAGCAGGAACAGGTGAATGGGTGTTAGTCAGCCGTGGCAGCGCTGCCCGCTTTTTAGCAACTGATGAATCTCGCCCGCTCGATGCCACAGTGGTAGGGATTATTGATACGGTAACGGTTGAAAATCGCTTGCTGTACAGCAAAAAAGAGCAATATCTCTAAAGCGGGCGAGTGGAAAGTCATTAGTCCCTGGGAACGCACAGGACAGGACAAAAAATATTAGGAGGGATTGACAGATGGTAGTCCGCACTCAAGCGGCTCCCCCGACTCCCTGGTCGAAAAGTTTAGCCGAACCGCAGATCGATCCAACAGCTTACGTGCATTCATTTGCTAATACTATTGGTGATATTCAAGTTGGTCCAAAAGTGTTAATTGCTCCAGGAAGCTCAATTCGGGCAGATGAAGGGGGACCTTTTGCCATTGGCGAAGGAACAAATATCCAAGATGGGGTAGTTATTCACGGATTAGAACAAGGTAGGGTAGCTGGGGATGACGGAAAAAATTATTCGGTATGGGTAGGAAAAAATGCCTGTATCACTCATATGGCGCTGATTCACGGTCCGGCATACGTGGGCGATAACTGCTTTATTGGCTTTCGCTCCACAGTGTTTAATGCTAGGGTGAATCGCGATTGTATTGTGATGATGCACGCGCTGATTCAAGACGTAGAAATTCCCCCAGGAAAGTACGTTCCTTCAGGAGCTTTAATTACCAATCAACAGCAAGCAGACCGTTTGCCAGACGTGCAAGAGAGCGATCGCCATTTTGCTCGTCATGTGGTGGAAGTAAATGAAGCTTTGCGTGCAGGCTATCGCTGTGCAGAAGATGAAAGTTGTATCGCTCCAATTAAAGGGCAAACAGTTAACAATAATGGTGCTGCGGAAATCGGGTATACGAAACCAATGGGTAGTATGAGTTTGAGTTCAGATATAGTAGAGCAGGTACGCTCTTTATTAAGACAAGGATATCGTATTGGCGCCGAACACGCCGACAAGCGGAGATTTAAAACCAGTTCTTGGCGCAGTTGTCCTTCTTTCCAAGGTACGCGGGAAGACCAAGTGCTAAGTGAGTTGTCAGCAACACTGGCAGAATATGAGGGCGAATATGTACGCCTGATCGGGATCGACCCGAATGTGAAAAAAAGAGTCTTAGAAACGATTATTCAACGACCAGAAGATAAAGCTCAATCATTGGTTGGTTCTCAGGTTAGCTCTCGGTCGAGAAAATCGGTGAGCTATAGTAACAAAAGTACAACCTCAGCCAGTAGTAGTGGCTTGAGTGAGGAAACGATTCAGCAAGTGCGATCGCTACTGAGACAAGGTTATGTGGTGGGAACTGAACACGCTGACAAGCGGAGATTTAAGACCAGTTCTTGGCGTAGTTGTCCGATTATTCACTCTCAGAATGAAGCTCAAGTTTTCCAAGAGTTAGAAGCTTGTTTGAACGAACACCAAGGTGAATACGTGCGTTTGTTGGGTATCGATCCAGATGCGAAGCGGCGGGTTTTGGAAACGATTATCCAACGCCCGGAAGATAGCAGACAACCCCAGCAGCGCCAGACTACTAGTTATCAAGCGAATGCGACAACTGATAATGGTTATAGTCCTACAATAGTCAGTAGCGGTGAATTAAGTTCAGACGTTGTTGCCCAAGTGCGCTCTTTGCTACGCCAAGGTTATAAAATTAGCGTCGAACACGCTTCAAAACGTCGCTTTAAGACCAGTTCTTGGCGGACGGCTGGTAGTATCGATGCTAGCAACGAAACTCAAGTTTTGAGTGAGTTAGAAGCAATGGTGGCAGACTATCCAGGGGAGTATGTTCGTCTGGTAGGTGTTGATGCAGATGCGAAACGTCGGGTAGTGGAAACAATTATCCAACGCCCAGAAGATAGTACGCCAGTGAAGAAAACTGCTGCAAAAACTGCAAAAACTAATCAAGGTTTTGCTCCCAGAACAAACTCTGCTACCAAAGCAAGCAGCAATGGTACAGTGCATACTGACTTGAGTGAGGAAACCGTCGCCCAAGTGCGATCGCTGATCCAACAAGGCTATAACATCGGTACGGAACACGCTGATAAGCGTCGTTTTCGGACGAGTTCTTGGCGTAGCTGTCCAGTAATCGAGGCGAAGAGCGAAGCTCAAGTGCTGACTGAGTTACAAGCTTGTTTGGCAGATCATCAAGGCGAATACGTGCGCTTGATTGGTATCGACCCGGAGGCGAAACGACGAGTATTAGAGACGATCGTTCAACGACCTTAAAATAATTTACCAGTTATCAGTTCTCAGCTAGCAGCGATTGGCGCGGTAGCGCCAGCAACCCAAGCGGCGATCGCCGTTAACTCGGTACTGATAACTGAGTCTTTATCTACACCGAAGCTCATGTATTTGCCACCCCTGCAACCAGCTAATAATTCTCATGTTTATGTCTGGGGTGATGTGACAATTCATCCAAGTGCGGCGATCGCTCCTGGTGCGATTTTACAAGCCGCTCCTGATAGTAAAATTGTTATCGCTGCTGGAGTTTGTCTTGGGATGGGGGCGATTATTAATGCTTACCAAGGAACCATCGAAATTGAACCAGGAGCTACTTTGGGGACAGGAGTTTTGATTGTCGGCTACGGCAAAATTGGTGCAAATGCTTGTGTCGGTGCAGCAACGACAATTTTTAATGCTTCTGTTGCTGCTAGGGAAGTTATCGCCGCAGGTTCGGTATTGGGCGATACTTCTCGTCAAGTGGATCTTAATGCCGAAACTGAAAAAGTGACTGAGGAAGAATCTCCACCAGAGACATTAGCTTCAAACACCGAAGCAGAAATACCAACAGAAACTTCTAGCGAAAAACCTCCAGAAGCTGTTCAAAATGGTTCTCAACCTCCCTCACCCCAACAGCAAGATCCTTCTATTTATGGTCAAGATCGCGTTCAGCAAATTTTGCAAACTCTTTTCCCCCATCGTCAATCTTTAAATAATCCTCGCCAAGACATTAAGTAGTTAGTTGTTGCTCGTAATTTTTGGCTCAAAAATTGAGTCAGAGCGCGAAAATTTGCCTGAGAGTAATCAATTGGTGTCTGAGAATTATTTTTGTCAGTAATTTACTGTTTTTGCTCGAACTAAGGAGAGAAATCTTATTAATGAATGGCTAGTTAAATCAGTTTTATCAAGTTAGTAATGTAAACAAAATTAAAGCTTTGTTTCTTGCTCATAGTTAGCAATCGATTCTAAGACTCTAATTAGAAATATTCTCGTCTTTCATTAGGGTAAAGTCGATCGTTTTGTGCTTGTTGTTAATGATTCGTTACGGTTTTTGAGCTTTAGTAACTAAACATTAGTTTAGTTAATATGTAAGAGAGAAACTAACAATCGAAAATCGGCAAAAAGTAAAGAAGTGTTGTGTAAAAAAAGCTAAGTTTTGTGTTAAGCTGAAATTCAACAAAAAACAGTCGAAGTTAAATTTGACTCAAAAATTTTCTAAGAGCTAGCTGTGCTAATAAGCGTTTTTGTTTCTGGTTGAAAACGCCAAGTGCTATAGCAGCAGAATTCATCTAAGAAAAATACGCTTCCGGATTAAGGAGAAAAGCAAAGTGGTACAAGCAAAATCATCATCAGGATTTAAGGCAGGGGTAAAGGACTATCGGTTAACTTATTACACCCCAGACTACACCCCGAAAGATACAGACTTGTTAGCAGCCTTTCGGGTAACTCCCCAACCTGGTGTACCTCCAGAAGAAGCAGGAGCGGCTGTAGCTGCTGAATCTTCCACAGGAACCTGGACAACAGTATGGACAGACGGACTAACCGACTTAGACCGTTATAAAGGTCGTTGCTATGATATCGAGCCAGTTCCCGGAGAAGATAATCAATTCTTCTGCTTTGTTGCTTATCCGTTAGATTTATTTGAAGAAGGGTCAGTCACCAACATCCTGACCTCTATTGTGGGAAACGTTTTTGGATTCAAAGCACTGCGGGCATTGCGTTTAGAAGATATTCGCTTCCCGATCGCGTTGGTGAAAACTTTCCAAGGACCACCCCACGGAATTACGGTTGAGCGCGACAAACTGAACAAATACGGTCGTCCATTACTCGGCTGTACAATTAAGCCGAAACTCGGTTTATCGGCGAAAAACTACGGTCGTGCAGTATACGAATGTCTGCGTGGTGGTTTAGACTTCACCAAAGACGACGAAAACATCAACTCGCAGCCCTTTATGCGCTGGCGCGATCGCTTCCTGTTCGTTCAAGAAGCTATTGAAAAAGCCCAAGCTGAAACCAACGAAATGAAAGGTCATTACCTCAACGTGACCGCTCCAACTTGCGAGCAAATGATGCAACGGGCTGAATTCGCCAAAGAAATTAACACGCCCATCATCATGCACGACTACCTCACAGGTGGTTTCACCGCTAACACCACCCTCGCTCGCTGGTGTCGTGACAACGGCGTGATGCTGCACATCCACCGCGCAATGCACGCAGTTATCGACCGTCAAAAAATCCACGGGATTCACTTCCGCGTTTTAGCTAAGTGCTTACGCCTCTCTGGAGGTGACCACCTCCACTCCGGTACTGTCGTTGGTAAACTCGAAGGCGAACGCGGGATCACAATGGGCTTTGTTGACCTCATGCGCGAAGACCACATCGAAGAAGACCGTTCTCGCGGTATTTTCTTCACCCAAGATTGGGCTTCCATACCCGGTGTAATGCCTGTAGCTTCCGGTGGTATTCACGTTTGGCATATGCCCGCATTAGTCGAAATCTTCGGCGATGACTCTTGCTTACAGTTTGGTGGTGGTACTCTCGGACACCCTTGGGGTAACGCTCCTGGTGCAACCGCTAACCGCGTAGCTTTAGAAGCTTGTATCCAAGCTCGTAACGAAGGTCGTTCCTTAGCACGGGAAGGTAACGATGTTATTCGTGAAGCAGCCCGTTGGTCTCCGGAACTGAAAGCAGCTTGCGAACTCTGGAAAGAAATCAAGTTCGAGTTCGACGCTGTGGACACTCTGTAAAAATTGTGTTTCCTGGGGACGTAGCCTCAAGCTGCGTTCCTACTGGCTGGGAGGGAAGGGTAGGCAAAAATGTATCCAAAAAAGATTGCCAGAGATACGGCAAAAATTGTCCAAAGTTACCTGACTTATCAGGCTGTGATGACAATTATCGATCAATTATCGGAAACGAATCCTTCTCAAGCAATTTGGTTGAGGCAATATTCGTCCCGAACCAATATTCAGGATGGAGAAGCCTACCTGCAAGGACTAATGCAAGACCGTAAAGATTTAGTCTTACGAATTTTGACAGTGCGAGAACATATCGCCGAACAAGTCCTAGACTTTCTCCCAGAAATGGTGCTGACTGGCATTCAAGAGGCAAATGTCAAAAACCGTCGCGAACTGTTAGAACGCCTCACCCAGTCTGAACCAGAAATATCTGACCCAGAGTTAGATATTAATGATTCTCCAGACTAAAAAACTGTTAATTTCGACTTCAAACTAAGGAAAAACAATGAAAACATTAGCTAAAGAGAAACGTTACGAAACTCTTTCTTACTTACCGCCTTTGACTGACCAGCAAATTGCTCGACAAATTGACTATATGTTGGATCAAGGCTTTATTCCTGCGGTTGAGTTTGAAAAAGATCCTCAACCCGCAGACCACCACTGGACTTTGTGGAAGTTACCTTTATTTGATGCTCAAAGCCCTCAAGATGTATTGAATGAAGTACGCGAGTGTCGTGCTGAATACTCGGATTCTTATATTCGGGTAGTTGGTTTTGACAATATTAAGCAGTGTCAAACTGTTAGCTTTATCGTTTACAAGCCTGGTACTAGCAGATACTAATTAGTTAGAAAATTAGGCTAAAAAATCTAGGGGCAACCACAGGGGGATTGCCCCTATTTGCGATGATTATTGTCTCTCAAATTTTTAACTCTTGCTTCATTTGCTCTTCGAGATTAGTTAAAAGTGAATTGGTATTTTGTCCTAATTGTTCAAAACATTGGGGTGGAGGAGTTTCCGGTTGGAAATAAATGAGTTTGATTTCACCTTCACCGATACCAATCATTAAAACTTCTACTTCTGGTTGATAACCTTCGACAAGCCCCAGAATTTCTTGTAAGTGATTGTTGGCATTTTGGTTTAAAGTTTCGATCGCTGTTTTGGGACAACAAACAAAATGAGGTGTGGGTTTGATATCTATACCGAGAGTATCTGTTGTTTCTCCTTGTTCCTGAGACAGTCCCCAAGCTAGGGCGGCTAATTCTTGCTGATGAGACTTGACAAATTTATCTAATTGATATTGCCAGTCGTTTTGATTGCGAGGGGGAGAAGATTTATTAATTCCAAACATTGTTACTTATTTTTGTCAAGATGTTGCTGGGTTATGCCTAGCCTACAATTAATTATTATCTCAACGCAACTAGCGAAGAGATTTCAAGAAAGAGGAAATTTCTTCGACTAACCATTCTTTTTCTACCAACTTCATCATCGAACCAAATTTGTGTTGGCGAATTCCTTCCCAAATAGCGCAGGTAATCGTTTTTCGTCCTTTGGAACTAACTTGAGTGTCTACTTCTACCTTGCTAATGGCGGCGGTGCTTCCTTTAAATGAGTAAATAGGACGAGAGCCGATACTCCACTGTAGGGAAAACTTCTGAGAATCGATCTCTAAACGGATTTTTCCGGCGATCGCAAACAAAATTCGCCCAATCAACCACAAGCCGATACATACGTGAGGAAGGATAAACAAAATGAAAAAGCTTCCCCCGTGGAAGATTGCCCCCAAAAAGAAAGGTAAGATAATTGCGTTCCAGAATACAGCGAAAAAAGTAAGTCCGATAACTTCTAGGGTAAATCCTGATGGTGGAATTTCAGCAACTAAAAATCGGCTATTCTTTCGTAATTTAATTTTACTACCCGCAGGTTTTTGCCTGCTTAAGCTGAGTGAAGAAATAAAGGATAGATTGTTTGGTCTTTCGTTCAAAGCTTTTAGGGCTTCTTTTGCTGTTTGAAAGCGATCTTCAGCAGTAGGTTCAAGCATTTTCTCTAACCAATCTGCGAAATAAGGTGCGATTTGTACTCGTTGGCGGAAACTAATTTTTAAGCGTTTTTGCGGCAAATCGGCTGGCGAGCGATGAGTTAATAAAAAGATTAAAGTTGCACCTAAACTATATAAATCTGAGGAAAAATATGCTTGTCCGCGATATTGTTCTGGTGGCATATAACCGAAAGTACCGACAAATGTACCTCCGGCAGTCATGGTATTGCGATAAACATCTTGGACTGCACCAAAATCAACTAAAAATATTTTGCCGTCGCTTTGGCGGATAATATTTTTCGGTTTAATATCTCGATGAATTACTGGTGGATTGAGGCGGTGGAGATAGTCAAGTATTTCTAACACTTGAGTGGCGATGTCTTTGACTTCAGCAGCCGTAGCGTGCCATCCACTAGCGATAAGATCGGCTAAGGAAGTACCGGAAACAATTTCTT
Organism: Oscillatoria salina IIICB1; assembly: GCF_020144665.1. Taxonomy (NCBI): domain Bacteria; kingdom Bacillati; phylum Cyanobacteriota; class Cyanophyceae; order Oscillatoriales; family Oscillatoriaceae; genus Oscillatoria; species Oscillatoria salina. Next base: position 26,470 of record NZ_JAAHBQ010000033.1, read on the forward strand.
GTACTAAATAAAAGTGGCGATCGCTCTCGGTATCTTCATGAAAATAGTCGATGTATTTGGGTATACCTGGATGGTTCAGATTTGCCAAAATCTTTGCTTCTCGCTCAAATAATTCTAAAACTTTCCAATCTTCCAGATAACGCAACGATAAGGCTTTAAACGCAACTCGCTGGTAGTTCGTCAAATCTTCAGCTTCGTAAGTCGTGCTAAAACCACCTTCACCCAAAGGTGCAACAATACGATAACGTTCGCCAACTACTTTACCTGGCGAGTGTAAATTTTCCATCGGCTTTCTCCATTCCAAGCCTCCAGTCAACTAACCTTTGCGCCCTCGCCAAACATTTCTCACTTCGCTAATTTAACTTAATGTTTAGCTTGCCCAGCCTGGAGATTTACGTTTTCCCTATCTTAGCTACTAGCTCAAGATTTGGTCAATTGCTAGAGAGCCTTGACTAACCTTAATTAAGAGAGATTTCTTAGCTAAAAACTCCCAGTTGTCACACGACCGACAAATTATAAACAAATATTAATTTTGCTTGCTTTTAAACATATTTTGTGATTGTAAAGATCCCCGCTTGACGAGCAAAAGTAAAGAGTAGAAATAGTTTAGAAAAAATTAAATTTTCTCGCTCAAAATACTCAAGATAAGACTTAAATACAGTCTCAGCAAAAATTTTATTATCAGCGATCGCACGTTTCCAGAAGAGCAAAAAACTTTTTCCAGCCTTATCAAGCAGTTTCCGGGCTTTTCTTAAGAAATACAAATATAGAATCACGCATCTACCGCTTGACATAATTGGAAATATGAGTCAAATATATAGATCGAGCTTACGAAAACTTTTTCTCGTTAAAAGCAAAGTGCAACAATGTAATTTTGCTGTTTGAATGTATCGACGCGAAAACTAATATCATCAACCGCCCGAGAACTTGCCAAGCTAGAAATCAGGAGAGGCAGCAAAAATGAATGAAAAAAATTGGCAAAAAATCGCCTTTAACACCACACGCAATTTTTGTTTGATTACTTTATCTTTAGCATTATTTGGCGCATTGTTTTATTCCTGGAGTCAAAAGCGACGCTTCGACGCAGCGAGACTCGATGCCAAACGAGCAACTGTCCGAGTAAGTTTACAATTAGAACGAGAACTGCGTTTTGCCCAAGACATTGCCCTTGCTATCGCTAACGATTTGAGTTCGGGTAGATTATCCGACGAAGAAGTTTTCGCCAGATTAGAATTAGATATTGAAAAAGATCCCAATCTTTCCGACATTGGTGTAGCTTACGCACCTTATGCTTATGCAGAAGATGTCAGGCTGTATGCACCATCGGTTACAAGAATTAACAACGAACTCCAACAAAGTCAATTAGAAGCAATTTATAACTACACGCGACCCAAGTATCTCTGGTACTTAAATACAAAACAAAGAGGTCCAAATTGGGGCGAACCTTATGCAGAACTAAAAAATCCCGAAAGTGACGATCCGGTAGTAGGATTTTATACACCCTTTTACAATTCTACTGGTGAAAACAAAGAATTTCGAGGAGTAGTTTACACTGAGTATTCTTTGGGAAAATTCCAAGAACTGATGAACTCGCTCAAACTAGGTAGAACTGGTTACGGGTTTATTCTCTCCGAGAGTGGCGTTTTTCTCTATCATCCTAACGAAGAATACGTTAAAAGTTTAGAAAATATTTTTAACATTACCTACGAACAAGAAAGTGAAGATTTACGCGATAACCTGATTAAAGCTCTTAACAACGAACCAGTAGAAACTTCCTTGAGTGATGAAGTTACTGGACAAAGTTCCTGGTTATTTTTACGACAACTCGACCTCAATGGCTGGACAGTCGGTATTGTCTTTATTCAAGATGAAATTTTGCCCGACACCCTAACTACCAGACGACAAGTTATCTGGCTTAGTTTAGCTGTCCTGTGGTGTTTAATTTCCTTGTCAATTCTCATCTTACGGGCATATTTAGGCAATACCAAACGTTTGTGGATTGTTTCTTCCATAGCTACCTTATTATTTGCTTTAGAAATTGGTTTTATTTGGTATTTAGCACTGAGAGGACGTAACTATACATCTACTCGCGATTTGTTATTAAGTCAGACAGGAGTACAACAGTTATTAGCTCCCCAAGTAGAGTTAAGCAAAAGATTAAATCAGCAACCACCAATCTATGTTCCTACAGGTGTTTTTATTCAATCTCTTGACTTTGCTACTTCCAATGACGTTTTTATTACGGGCTATATTTGGCAAAGATATCGCCCAGGAATTCATGATGATTTATCTCAAGGGTTTTTCCTTCCCGATGCTTTAGATGGCAACGATTTGGAAATCAAAGAAGTTTATCGCGTCGAAGAAACTAATAGTACAGTTATTGGTTGGTATTTCGAGGCTACTCTGCGTCAAGATTTTGATTTTTCCTATTATCCTTTTGACGCTAAAGATGTACAAATAAGGATTTGGCATCAAGATTTTAATCGTCAAGATTTAAACCGCCAAATTATTCTAGTTCCAGATTTAGTAAGTTATCCAGTAATTAACCCGAAAGCTAGACCGGGAATTGCTGAGGATATTGTTTTAACTAAATGGAACCTAGCAGATAGCTTTTTTGAATACGAATTCAAGAATTATAACACTAAATTTGGCGTATTAAATAGCGTTATCAAAACTAGAGTTCCGGAACTTCATTTTACCATTGTCTTGCAAAGAGATTTTATTGCTCCATTTATTTCTCGTGTCGGACCAATAATGATTGTGGTCTCGCTACTCTTTGCGCTTCTTTTAGTTTCTAATGATGACAATGCAATGGAGGTTTTAGGGGCTTGTGGCGGTTTTGTTTTTATTGTTATCCTCGACCAAATCACGGTAAGGGAAGAAATAGTCACTAAAGGAATTCTTTATTTTGAATATTTCTATTTTGTCCTCTACTTCTTTATCTTTTTAGTAGCTGTGCTGGCTATTTTATTACTTTCTGAAAAGAAACTGGGATTTGTAAAATATAAAAATAACTTGATTCCTAAATTACTTTTCTTCCCCTGCATTATGAAATTACTGTTAATTATCACTATTTTGGTATTTTCCTAAGCCAAGGAAAAAGACAGTTTGTAGTTGGGCTTTAACTTTCAATGTTCGACTGAATATTTCTAGCTAAAGCACCAACTATAAGCTTAATTATTCAGCCTCTTTCAACATCTCAAGTAGTTTGTCCGCAGCGACAGATTCGCCTTCAAAAATGGAACCAGTAGTCAGATTGTCTAATCGTTTCTTAGCAAGGTTAAGAATGCTTCCTGACAAAGGTAAGTAACCAGCTTCTAAGTAAACAGTCTCATTATCAGAATCAAACAGATACTCGGTCAATTCTTGGACACCATCACGGGTTTCTAAGGAACCTTTATTAATGTATAAAAACAAAGGACGACTTAAAGGTTTGTAATTACCGTTATAAACCATTTCTGGAGTTGGTTCTACACATTGTTCGCTACCATTATCAATAGGTACTAGCTTAATCGGATTTTCCTTTTGTTCCAGTTTTTCTTGGTCGGTAGTTTCTTCTTCTTGGTAATAAGCTTGATAATTACCTAAGTTAACAAAGCCAAGACTGTTAGGATTAGCTTTTACATTCTCAATAACTTCTGTTTGCTGTTCGGAGAGATTATAATCGACGCGGGTATCTGCGTTTTGTTCAATAACTGTATCAGCAAAGTATTCATAGGTATCGGAATCATTATCCGGTCCGTAAAGAACGATTTCGCGGGCGGGATATTCTTGATTAATTTGATTCCAATTTTCGATCTTTTCTATTTTTTCGGGAGTTTCAGTTTCTCCTTCTGGGCTTGGCGGAGTTGCTACTAAGGTTGCAGCTTCTCCTTCTTCAGGTACAGGTTGCCAAATTTCTTTAACTTGTTCTAAAGTAAGGCAGCTTGCCCAGTCGTTGTTAGGGTGAACTACGAGAGTAACTACCTCGAACAAATAAGGTACTTCGACAAATTGGACATTGTTGGCTTCACAAATATCCATTTCTGCTTTACTAATGGGGCGAGAAGCGCCTGCCATGTCCGTATCTCCGAGGCAAAATCGTTTAAAACTAACCTCAGAATTAGATAAACCAACAGTTACCCGAAGTTCGGGATTATCGGTCATAAATTTTTTGGAAATCGCGTCCGAAGCGGGAAAAACTACGGTCGATCCATCAACTATAACATCTTCTTGTATTTCGACGTCTGTAGGGCTAGCTGAACCTGATGTACTAGGGGTTGGTACTTCGGCATCTTCTTTGCTACCAGCGCAACCATTTGCTCCTAGCAAAAGAATCCCCGCCAACACAAAGCTCATCTGACGTTTAATTTTCATTGTCAAATTCCGCAGCTAAAATTCACTTTAATTATATATCCAAAAAATCCGCTTTTTAGTTTGGTGAATACACTAATTTACAATTTTTCAGTTGGAGACTGTGAGTAATTTTACTGAAGAGGTTTATTTCGGGTAATTAACCAAATTGCATGGATAATTCCCAAAGGAACGGCGATAATGCTCAAAAATATATTAATCCAGAAGTTTTGAGTTAAGCCTACTTGTAAATATGTACCTAGAGGAGGCAACCAAACTGCAATCAGTAGCCGGACAATGTAGGGTGTGTTGTTTTTATCAAAAAAGCCAATTTGGATGGGTTTCAGATTGTTATTTGCGGGCTGTGGCGATCGCCTGGGACGCATCGGATAAGTGGGAATTGTGGGAATTTCCGGTTTTTCCAAGGCTTGTTGGGCTTGTTTGGCAGTCTGGAAGCGGTCTTCGGCGGCGGGTTCGAGGATTTTATCCAACCAATTAGCCAAGTCAGAGGAGATTTGGACGCGATCGCGGAAATTAATTTTGAGGCGTTTTTGCGGTAATTCTGTGGGCGATCGATGTGTTAATAAAAAGATTAAGGTTGCGCCTAAACTATACAAATCTGAGGAAAAAAACGCTTGTCCGCGATATTGTTCCGGTGGCATATAACCAAAAGTACCAACAAATGTACCCCCAGCCGTCATGGTATTGCGATAAACATCTTGGACTGCACCAAAATCCACTAAAAATATTTTGCCGTCACTTTGGCGAATAATATTTTTCGGTTTGATATCCCGATGAATCACAGGCGGCATCAGTTGATGCAAATAATCTAAAATAGATAATATTTGAGTGGCGATCTGTTTCACTTCTGCTTCCGTAGCGTGCCAACCACTAGCCACAAGATCCGCTAAGGAAGTACCAGAAACCATTTCCTGTACGAGATAGAAATGGCGATCGCTCTCTGTATCTTCGTGAAAATAGTCTTTATACGCCGGAATTCCTGGATGTTGCAAATTCGCTAGAATTCTTGCTTCTCGCTCAAATAACTCTAAAACCTTCCAATCCTGCACATAACGCAATGATAGCGCCTTCAGTGCCACACGCTGGTAATTCGTCAAATCTTCCGCTTCGTAAGTCGTACTAAAGCCCCCCTCACCCAGAGGTGCAACAATACGATAGCGGCTGCTAATTATGTTACCTGGCTGGTGTCGTGTTTCCATAGATTTTCTCGCTGAAAAAGCCTTCTTTTAATTCAATTCTACTAATCTACTCACCAAGAAATTTTTAGACAAGGAAAGTTGACTAACTAAACTCAAAGTTTATTAATTTAGTCTTCTTTAGATTCAGGCTATCGATGGCGAATACGCAACTCATCAAGTAAATCATTCCCATTTGCAATTAACTCGTTTAGTAATTCTTTAATGTTCTTTTTCGATTATACTGGTATCTTGGTTAGTCATAGATGCAATTCTCGTTAAGTTTACACGGTTTTAACTGTTCTTGTTGTCATTGCGAACTGGGGATTAGGGGCTAAAACTAATTGGAATAATAACTAACAACTAGTAACTGTTTTTTCAGGCTAGAGTTTTTTTCATCAGGGCTAAAGCCCTGACTACTAACTTATTTAATCGTCCATTTGCCAGGGTTCGGTAATATTGTTTTCGTCGATGATTTTTTTCGCACGCAAGATGAGCAAAAGTTGCCCTAAAATTGGCATTTCTGGTAACTCTTCAAACCAGTGAATTTCAACATTTTCTTCGTTAGCAACGAGAAAGTAACTGTTAACATTCCATTCGGTTACTTCTCTGTCTACCACAGCGACAACTTCTTCGGATTTGTTACTAGAAGTATTGGGAAGTTGTTCGCTTTGACATAAAATTGCTACTGGGTCTGTTGCTTTTAAAATTGCTTGCCAACCGGGAAGGGCGATAACAGCACCCTTGCCGGAATATTTAACGATGCGGAAGGGTTCAATTTCCTCTAAAGGCGCAACTGTTTCGATTTCTTTGACAGTTAAAGGTAAGGTTCCAGCTACGGGTACAATTCTCGCTAATTCTGCTTCGGTTTCTTGGCGATAAACTGGTAACAAAGGTGCTTTGCGTGTGGGAACAACGGAAAAATCTGTGAGCAATTTTTCGATTTGTTCTCTAGCTGAAGCCGAGTGAGCAAATTGCAATCCTTTCGCAATTAAACGGGAACGATCTTGAATGTCTTTTTTTGCCCTGGCAACTTTCCAACATTGATAAGCAACGGCATCGCCGGGATGATTAGTAAATCCTTCGGGCAAGTTTTTACTATAACGAGAAAAGTCTTTAATTGCTCTGGCAACTTCGTGCGCTCCATCTACATCTATTTGCTTTTCTTTGGCTAATTCAGCAGCAGCAAGACGTTGTTTGCCATAAAGAATCCGAAATTCATAAAGAATGTCACTTTTGGGTCCTTGGAAATAAGTTTTTATCTCTTCGGAAGCACCTGCTTGAATGATACTTTCATAAACTTGAGCAGCAACAATAATTTGGTTTTGCTGTACTGGTTCAATTCCGGTTTCTTCAAAAAGAGTTTGTGAGTTGTAGCCTGCTTTTTGCAATTTTTGGCAGTTTTGTCCCCACTCTACCCAAGTGCCTTCTTTGTGACGCAGGGAGGTTAATAATTGTAGTGCTTCTGATTCTGATAGTTGAGATTGGGTATTCTGTGGATTTTGAGTCATTACGGTACTAAGTAAAATTGTCTAGATAATTACCAGTTTCGCACAAGAGGTGGCTAGGAATATTTGACTAACTTAGGGTTGATTTTCTGAACATATTCTGGTGATAACAATTTTATATATTTTTAGTCTAGCCAAGAGCGATCGCGTTAAGGGATAATAGAAGTAAATATGTTGAGGCGCAAAGCGCGTCGGCGAAGCCATCGTTGCTCTTACCATTAAATTGCGCTTCAGTTGCCAAAGCTTCACAATTAATTAAGTTTTTCCTTAAACTAACTTATGATGGAAGCAGGGTAGGAAAGCTCAAAGATATATTTTTAGAGTAGGTTAGTAGGGTCGGGCAGACCCGAAAAATGCTCGCCGAGGGTAAAGAATCCGGGGATTATAATTAGCTTGCTAATCATCATCTAGGTTCTCCCGTTGAAGCGAGAATCCTCTCGCCTTTAAGCAGAGGAGTGTCAATGGTAGAGTAAACGATCGGGTTTTAAATCATGGATGTCCAAACAAAACGACTCCCCCCTCGACAGACGAGGCAACAGCAAAGAAGTGCGGAAAGCGCTCTGGGTTTAATATCGACGACAAGTTTTCCGGCGATCGTCGGGACTGCTGATATGATGCTGAAATCGGCAGAAGTAACGCTGGTGGGTTACGAAAAAATTGGTAGTGGTTATTGTACGGCGATCGTGCGTGGGAAAACTGCCGATGTTCGCCTCGCTGTGGAAGAGGGAGCAAAAACTGCCGCCCAGTTTGGACAGTTAGTGGGAAAAACGGTTATTCCTCGACCGATGGCTAATTTAGAAGCAGTATTCCCGATTGGGACTCGTTTGGTAGAATTAGCTCAACAAGAGCAGGGTTATAGTCGCCTCAGTAACAATTCGATTGGTTTGTTGGAAACGAGAGGGTTTCCGGCGATGGTGGGTGCGGCTGATGCGATGCTAAAAGCGGCTGATGTTCAGTTGGCTTCTTATGAAACGATTGGCGATGGTTTGTGTACGGCGATTATTCGGGGTTCGGTGGCGAATGTGGCAGTGGCGATCGAAGCGGGAATGTACGAAGCTGAGAGAATCGGGGAATTGCATTCAGTGATGGTCATTCCGAGATTGATGGAGGATTTGGAACATACGCTACCTGTGGCTAGTTACTGGTTAGATAAACCGGAACCTTTACCTGTTATGTTACCGAAAAAGGTCAAGGAAACAGAAAAGCAACCTGCTTTACCTATTACTGTGCAAGAAGAACAACCGCAGCCGCTTGAATTGCCAGAATTAGACAAAATACCTTTAGAAATTGAACGAAAACAGCAATAATCCTCTTGCTTAACTACTTTAATTCTTGCATGATTTGCACGACCATTTGGGCGAAAGCATCATCTCCCAAACGTAAGAGGGCTTCTTGCAGTAAGTCGGCTTGGGTTTCGCTTCCAGATTGGGAAATTTCGATTGTTGGTACTAAAAAAGCCATGTGCGCGATTAGTTGCTGGATATCTTCACGGATGCGCTTGCGCTTTCTATCTAAGAGTACAGCAGTGCGGCGAATAGTACGTTCGTGACGAAATTCGTGGGCTAGTTGTTGTTCAGGGCGATCGGACATTTTTTTACAACTCACAATAAAGGGCAAAATGTAGTTGGAGTAGTTCCCGACTTTAGCCAATCAAGGTAATATTTATTACCGAGGTTTACAGACCAAGGAGCGATCGCAGCTTGCTTGCTGAAACAATCTCTCTTTGACCTTCCCATGAATTAAACCCAATTCAAAAGCCCAGATCGCTTTCTTTTAAGAGAATGTTAAATATGTAAAGACTGGACAATTTTCAGCAGCAGAAGGTTACAAACATACAAGTATCTCCTCCGTTTGATTGATATATCGCAACATTTAGCGGTAAAAAAATATACAAAAAACCGATAGAGACGTAGCACTGCTACGTCTCTATAATTTAGATCGGGTCTAGATTGCCTACCTTCTCACGCCATTTCCCGGAATTCTAGGTATTTCCACCGCCTCGCGGAAGCGTTCTACTTTATCGTTATACTCAATTGGTAAAACACACTCCACATTTTCGTGAGGACGAGGAATAATTACCCAAGATTCTAGAGTGGCGCCGTAAGCGCGTTCTACTGCCTCTATTCCCGCTTCCATAGCTCTTTTAACTTCCGAGACATCTCCCCGGATATTCACAGTAAAACGAGCGCTACCGACTCGAATATAACCCACCAGCGTGACGCGACCTGATTTCACCATTGCGTCTGCTGCTGCTAAAATACCTGGAAAACCTTTAGTTTCGATCGAACCAACCGCCTGTAATGACATCGCCTTTTTCCTCGCTTTTGATGGGCTATTTGATAATTCAAGAATTATTGTACTAGCCCCAACTAACAAATTTGGTTAAAACTATCAATAGTTAACTTAGTTAACTTCAGCTTCAAATGCGGAACTGTTCCACCTCTTCGGTATATTCTAAAGGCAGAACCGATTCCACATTTTCGGGTGGGTTGGGGACAATATAATGAGTAATAACTTGACCGCCATAAGCTGCTTCGGCGGCTTCAATTCCTGCCGCGATCGCGGGTTTAACTTCGGAAATCCCCCCCCGAATAGCAATATAAAAGCGACCGCTTTCTGCTTTATCAAAATAAACCAGCGTCACTCGCGCCGCTTTTACCGAGGCATCGGCTGCGGCTAAAATTGCTGGAAAACCTAATGTTTCAATCACTCCGACCGCTTCTGGCATCGTCTTGCTCCAGACCTCAAATGAGGGTAAATCTAAATTATCGTTCCAAACTACGGGGATCGAGGGCATCTCGTAAACCATCCCCAAGCAAATTAAAAGATAACACAGTCAAGACAATCAGAATAGCGGGAGGCCAAATTAACCAAGGTTGGAGAACTAAAATCGAAGCATTAGTAGCTAAAGAAAGCAAATTACCCCAACTAGGATCGGGTTGCTGAATACCTAAACCAATCAAACTGAGAACTGATTCCGCAACGATAAACGCTGGCACCGCTAAGGTTGCAGAAATAATAATATAACTGGCAGTTTGGGGCAAAACATGACGGATAATAATGTAAAAAGGATTTGCTCCCATCGCCCTAGCCGCATCAACAAACTCTCGTTGTTTGAGCGAAAGTACCTGTCCGCGAATTACCCGCGCTAGTCCCGCCCAACTAATAAAAGAAGTAATTACCACAATCAGCAAAAATCGTTGGGCGCTTGTTAAACCTGGAGGTAAAATTGCCGCCAGCGCGACTAACAAATAGATACTTGGAATTGTCATCAGCACTTCAACAAAACGCATGAAAAAGGTATCAGTCCAGCCGCCAAAATAGCCAGAAATACCCCCAACGAGCATTCCCAGAGGAAAAGAAATCGCGATCCCGATTAAACCAATACTCAGGCTAATTCTACCGCCAAAGAGCAAGCGACTAAATTGGTCGCGACCTTGTTCGTCAGTACCAAGAAGATTAATATTACCTGAACCGACTGTACCAAATAAGTGAAGATCGAGTGGGATGCCAGGAAAAAGAGTTACTTCGGCAAACTTTGGTGGTAGAGGTAGGCGAATTTGGAGGAATTTATATTCTGAACCGCGAACAAACAAACGTATGGGAGAAGGTCGAGCGAAATCTACCCTTAGTTCGCGAGATCCGGTTTCGGGGTCGGTTGGACCTTGGGTAGTGGGATAAACGTGAGGTCCGATGAATTCTCCTGCTTGGTTACGCCAATAAATTGTTGTCGGTGGCAGTAGAGAACTGTTTACTTGGGAAGCATAAGGATCGTAAGGGGCAACAAAATCTGCTGCGATGACGGCTAGGTATAAAATCAATAGTACCGTTGCCCCAAAACGAGCTAAAGGATTCTTTTTTAGTTTTTGCCACCACTTCATAGATACCTTACCGAAAAATTTGGGTTATTAGCCCCGTCCCGATCGGACGGCTTTATGCTAAACTGAGTGAGTGAGTAATGTCGGGCAGACGGGAAAAATGCTCGTCGAGGGTAAAGAGATCGGGGTTGATACTATGTGTATCGGCTAGACTCTCCCAACGAAGCGAGAATCCACTCGCCTTTAGGCAAGGGATTTGTCAAGTTTAGGCGTGAACTTTTTCCGCTAAACCTTGGAGATATTCTTCTTCTTGTTTTTCGTGTTCAACAACAAATACATTTGAGTAGAGGTTAGCAATAATTTGCTGACCTTGTTGAGTTAGGGAAAGATAGCGCAAGGCATCTTTAATGTAAGGATAGACGGCATTCCAATAAAATTTGGCGTAGTTGCGCCGTAAATCGCCCGGATTAGCAAAGCCCATCACTTTGTTGGCGCCTGTTTCTTCAAATTCGTAAAAAAGTGCGCTAATTTTCTTTAAATAGCGGGGATCGCTCAGTTGACCGATCAAGTCAGAAGCGCGAATTAAACCGGGGTAGTTCACTGTATCTTGATGGTCGTCTTGGTTAGGTACAGGAAAGCGAGTTAGTTCGATGTTGCGTTTGATTAGTTCGGCATCGATGAGTTTATGACCGCCAAAACGTTCTTCGATGAACAATTTACCTCGGTCTACGTGATAAGGAGTGAGGGAAGCATCGGAACAACCTGGTGGTAGATGAACCATTTCGCCTTTCCCAGTAGCATAGAGTCTTTCGCTGTCGCGATCGCTGCGACATACTCCTTTGACGTAACCTATGTCGTGACAGGCTACGGAAATGATAAAGTGTAACCAATCTTCGCAGGAAACTCCTCCTTCACGTATGTGTTTACCGCGTAAAAGTTCTTGTCCGACTAAGGTAACGAGAATTGAGTGTTCGACGTTGTGATAGAGTGCATCACTGTTGGCAATATTTTCCATTGCCATACTGCCTGCCCAGGCGATAATCTCTTCGTAGTTACTTTTGAGTCCGCCGTAGGTACGACGGTAGCCTTGGCGAAGCTTTTCGACAAACGCATCAATAAGTATTTCTGTGGCGTTAAACATCTTTCTTACTTTGAGGAATATTAAATTACGCAGGATTTACAAGGGAGTCAAATTTAATTTAGGGCGCTGTGTTGATTTTAATCTAAGCTTAATCAGACTGGCAGCTATTTTGGGAAAATCCTCATAAAGATTTTGCAAATTTGGACAACAAGATTAGTTAATTAGAGAACTTTCAGGTGAAATTGCAAGCCATCATGAGGGTGAGTGGTGGTTCCGCTCACAATTCTTAAGTTTTGATTTGGTAACAACTCCCACTCATAATCCCGTGCTAAAAGGGCAGCAAAAATTTTTATTTCTAAACGAGCAAATTCTTTACCTATACATTCTCTAATTCCACCACCAAAGGGAATGTAGCTAAAGGTTTTGGTTTTCGACTGAGAATGCTCTGGATTGAAGCGATCGGGATCGAATTGTTTTGGTTGGGTATAAACGCTAGCATCTAGATGGGTTTGATAGGTTTGGTAAAGTATTTTCCAACCTTGAGGAATTTGATAACCTTGAAATTGGCAAGGATTGATTACTTTCCGGAAACCGCCACTAGCGGGGGGAATTAAGCGCAGAACTTCTTGCAATACTTGCTCTAGGTAGGTCATTTGTTTAAGTTGGTCAAAGGTTAAGGGTGCTGCTGAGGAAAATTTTTGTTGCTCGCTACGAATTTTGGCACGCACTTCGGGATGTTGGGCGACGAGAAAGCAAAAAGACGCGATCGCGCTGGTTAAGGTTTCGTGACCTGTAAAGAGTAATAATAACACTTGGTCTTTGAGTTCGGCGATACTTAAACTATTGCCGTCTTCGTCTCGAGCTTCGATCAGTAATCCCAAGGTGTCGTTGCCGCGATCGCTTTGTTGTTGACGCTGGCGAATAATTGTTTCTATTTCGGCTAAAAGTAGTTTCCGAGCTTGTTTGGCACGACCAAATTTTGTCCAGGGTAAGGGGAGAGCGACCGTAAATATACCTTGACACCACGTTTCAAACAGGCGAGCGAGTTTGGTTTGAGAACCGCGATCGATTCCCACCAAAAGTTTACACGCGATATCTAAGGTGTAATTTCTGAGTTCGGGATACCAAGTTAAGGTTTGCTGTTGCGCCCATTTTTCTAGGTAGTTTTGGGTGATTTGTTCCATTGCACTGACATATCCTGTCAAAGCCCGAGGTTGAAATGCTTGGTAAAGGATTTTCCGACTTTTTTTATGGGTTTCTCCGGATTGCAAGGCGAGAGATAAAGATCCCAACAGCGCTTGGGTGCTGGGGGGCCAACTAACGACGAAGTTTTTGTTTTCGTTACTGAAGATAAATTGATTGGCTTCGCTACCTTGCAAAAAGATGGTTGGTTTGCCGAGGATCGAGCTTTTAAAGATTTCTCCATACTGCTGATGTCGCTTTTCGGCGAAAGAGCGATCGCGTAAAAAGCTTAAAGTTTCGCCTAGAAATGGCAAACCAAACTTACCTGGAGGTAAAGGCAGTTTTTCTGGTTTATTGGTAGTCATTACAGATGTTGACAGTTCATTATTTCTCTGCTGACAGCGTAACTAATTTAAGAATGATTGTGCAATGAGTGCAAACCGCTATTCTTCAAACCAGTAGCGATCGCGGTTACTCTTACTTCTGATTGCATTTTTAGATCCATTGTTGCCCCGACAATTAATCTCGCATTGGGGGCGATCGCTTCGCGCACGACTTCGGCGGCGGTGTTGACTTCATGGAGGCTGAGATCGCTGCCACCGGAGATCGTTAAAATCACTGTGGTAGCTTTTTCCAGGGAAGCATCGAGTAAAGGCGAGAAAATAGCCGCGATCGCTGCTTCTCTGGCGCGATTTTGTCCCATACCCGAACCGATACCCATTAAAGCTGTACCCGATCTTGCCATTGCCAAGCGCAAATCTGCAAAGTCTACGTTGACTAAACTGGGGACGGCGAGCATTTCGCTCAAGCTTTGCACTCCTTGGGCGATAATGTCGTTAGCGAGTTGATAGGCTTGTTCCACTGGGCTTTGTTCGGAAATTGCTGCTAAAAGTTTGTTGTTGGGAATGGCAATTAAACTATCAACGTTGGTTGCTAAAGTGGCGATCGCTTCGTCGGCTAGTCTTGTCGCTCGACTACCATCAATAGTCAGAGGACGAGTGACGATTGCGACAGTCAGACAACCTATTTTTCGCGCAATTTCGCCAATTACTGGTGTTGCACCAGTACCAGTTCCTTTGCCCATACCAGCGATAATGAAAACTAAATCTGTCTCGGCGAGAATTTGGGCAATTTCTTCGCGAGAGGAGCGCGCTGCTTGTTTACTGGTTTCGGGATCTCCTGCGTTATTTTCGCCAATTTGCAGAACGTGAGAAGCAGTAGAATTATTTAATTCCTCCACATCGCTACTAATTGCCCAAAACTCCAATTCTGTCAAACCATTAGCTTTAATTCGCGCGATCGCCTTACAACCACAGCCCCCGACGCCAATGACTTTGATTTTTGTCGCCTTCTCGAACAAATAATCGTCATTGCTACTTGATTCGGCGCTGAAATCGGAACCAGAAACGCTTTCGGAAACTAAATCTACATTTGCTGGAGTTTCTAACTCTTCATGATGTCCATTTGTTCCAGCAAAAGCTACTTCTTTTGCTGGTGTCGTTAAACAATTGTCTGTAGGTAAATTATCGAGCCGTTTTGCCAAAAGATCCAGTTGATTTCTCAGTTGCGCGATCGCTCTCGTCGTCATTGCTTTTTCTGATTGTACTTGCTTAACTTCACTTACTAAAGGATTAATAATGTCAAGGGTTTGCAACTTTTCTTTAAGATCCCTCAGTTCAGCTTCAATAGCCTGAAAATCTGGCATTTGCGTGCGCTGTACTAATTCTCCTACCAAAGGGTGAATTTTATACTCCAAAGCCTGTAACTGCGAGTAGATACTAGCAATTTCTGCTTCCAGGGAACTATTATCGCCCCCAGAATACTGTCGCTTGTGCATTTGCTGGTGTAACGACTCCACCACTCGATGCACGTCATAAATCGCACTGGTAGTATAATCCTCTTTTCGTTGCTCAAATCGATATCGATTGAGCAAATTCAGCGAAATTGTTACAGTAAGAGGAGCTGCTGCATAAGCTACTTGACTGGAGATAGCTGCGGCAACTGTTCCCACAACAGAAGTAGCTAAGGCAGCTATTTCGGCAATTTCTAGCCAGGATTTTTTCGGCATAGCTTCATTGGCTGTTGATTCTAGAAAAATAGATAGGGGTGCGATTAATTGTTATTACTCTACAACCTTAAGAGCCAATCTCAGCAGCAATCCCCTACTTTTTCTTTTCTAGAACAAATACCACATTTGCCGCTCCTAGCTAGTAAGCGAAATTACAATTACTTAAAATCTTGCTGCTATCTTGCTTGGCTTGCTTACTTTTTAGCAATAATCCAAACTGCATGAACAATTCCAGGAATATAACCGAGAATTGTTAACAAGATATTAATCCAAAAATCTTTACCTAAACCAACCTGCAAAAATACGCCTAGTGGCGGTAGGACGATCGCGATTAAAATGCGAACTAAATCCATAGATACCTCCGATTACAATTAAAATGCTGTGGATATCTCAATTTTATTCCCTAATTATTAGTTTTTTACCCTTCTCGCGAATCGTTTCACTGACAAAAAGTTGAATTTGGTAATAAATCTATACATTCAGGCGCTCCGGCGACCAAAATTTACAATAAGTTAGCAGTTATCTTCGCTATCCTAATAAAGGAAAACCCTTTAGTAAGAGCCAAACTTTACCTTTTCTTACCTAAGACAGATGCGTAAAAAAAGTAAAGTTAAGGCAAATTTCAATTTTAGTACCTCTAGCTAAAGAGAGAAGCAAAACCAATTTAATCATCTCAATGCTATATGACTACATCTCCCTATTTAAGCAATAACTTTCATTATCAAGGTATTTATAGCTGTCCAGTTTGTCGCCACGGTAAAATCTCAGGTATGGCAATGATGGATGCTTTTGCTTGTAACTTTTGTAACAACATTTTTACCGCTAATCTCGAACAACAAATACTCAAAAAAGCAGACAGTCAACCGCCTTTGATGTGGCATTGGAATGGCAAAAATTGGAGCGGAGCGCATCGTCCCGGTGTAAACTTAGGTTGGGACTATGCAGTAGCGGCGATCGCATTTGTGCTTTTACCAACTGCAACCATCGGTATTTCTGCTTATCTTTTTCCGCCCCTACCAGGAGATCCTTTGTATTGGTTTCCTCTCTTTTGGACATTCTTAACCTTTCTCGTCCATTTGAGTTGCGTAGTTTGGTTAATGATTGAATATTACCAATTCCCAGTCTCAATCTATTTTAAGGCGATCGGGCGGCACTTATGGGGTCGTTTGTGGAGAAAGAGTCTCTAACCAGAAACGAGTGAGTAGCGATAGGCGATCGCAACTCGCTTCCAATTAAGCTAAACTAAACAATAGTCCTGAAAAAAGCTCAAACTTTACCAAGGACACAACGCGGGTATAATTTAGTGGTAAAATGTCAGCTTCCCAAGCTGAATATGCGGGTTCGATTCCCGCTACCCGCTTCCAGAAATCACTAAATAGCATAACTTTGTAAAGACTGTATTTACCGAATTTCATCCAAAAGTAAACCCGTTTCATCAGGTTTATCCGGACAAAATTCCAGATAAGTATTAGTCTGACTACTTTTAGTAAAATCTATCACTATCCTCGTTTTAAGTCTTCCTTTTTGCCAACCCGGTAAGCTAGAATTTATTCTAATTATTTGACACTTATTAATAAAGTGAAACTCTGTTTGATCCATCGGTATAGAAACTTGACTTGTTTTAAGCCGAATATATGCAAAAAAACTTTTCATATCCACTCTGTTGTTATTCGTTGACTCATTAAATCTAGAATGTAAATCTTGAGCAACTAACGTTTTAAACTTACCAACAGTAAAAGTATCCTCTCCAAACTTCAAAACATCTTCATCACAATTTAAAGACTCAAAAATATCGTTCATCCTTCCCTCTTAAATTTCAAGAATATCTCACAAATTAGTATAGACCTTACTCAACTCTTTAAAGCTGTAAATAAAATTAAAATCCAGTAAATTTACCCCACCAATCACAACAGAAAAAACTCCTTAGCGTTTTTCTTTGCGCCTACGCGAACGCCGAATGCGCCTTTGCGTGATGATTATTCAACCAATTAAATTGACAACAGTCCCAACAAATGCTACCATTTCAACAAGTAAGCTACTGCCTTAAGCACAGCATTAAACCAACTTAAAAAATACTGTCCTTAAGACATTAACTCACCTCAACCAAGCAAACATTTCTGGCAACAATGCCAACATCAAAAAATGGAATATAAACTTCCTCCCATACAATCTCGCCAGTTATTTCTCCAAGCATTAACTCATCGCTCATTTCTCAACGAAAACCCCAACGCAGGCAAAGATAACGAACGATTAGAATTTTTAGGCGATGCAGTATTAGGTTTTTTAGTAGGAGAATTACTCTTCAAACGCTATCCCGACAAAAGCGAAGCAGAAATGACTCGCTTACGTTCTAAACTAGTAGATGAACCCCAATTAGCAAAATTAGCCGCATTACTAAACTTAGGTAAGTTATTACGCTTAGGAAAAGGTGCAGAAAAAGACGGCGGCAGACAAAATCCTGCCCTACTTTGCGATGTTTTTGAAGCAGTAATTGGCGCTTATTTTTTGGAAGTAGGAATTGAAGAAGTGCGAAATTATATCGAACCAATGTTTACCATTTTAGCCGATAATATCGTTGCTTCTCCCATTGAGAATAACCCCCCAAAAAGTTTAGTAGACTGCAAAAATCGTTTTCAGCAATGGGCGCTAGAAAATTTCAAAGAAAACCCTCAATATTTGATTATTAAAGAATCAGGAGAAGCCCATGCCAAAGAGTTTACTGCTGAAGTGCGAGTTAACAATCAAATTTACGGCACTGGCAAAGGAAAACGCAAACAAGAAGCGCAAAAACAGGCAGCGAAAGATGCTTTGAAAAACTTAGGTTTAGAATAAAAAAGGTGCGCCAGTGGACGCACCAGAAAAATTTTACCACAGCGCCCGCACAGGCTGATTTCCTGACGCTTGAGAAGGTTGAGGTACGGGAAATAAACTAGCACGAATTCTGCTTGGTAAAAGTACCTCATTTACAGCATGAACAACCCCATTACTAGCCTGAATATTAGCTTGAACGACACTGGTATTATTGACAATAACCTCATCACCACTTTTAAAAATAGCTACACCTCCGCCGCTAAGAGTTTCTAAACCTCCTGATGGCAATTGTCTCGAACTTAGCTTACCTTTTACTAAGTGATAATTAAGGATTTCTTGAAGTAACGCCCGATTTTCTCGTCTCAGCAACATTTCGACAATATCATCGGGAAGTTGTTCAAAAGCTTCATCAGTTGGTGCAAAAAAAGTATACTGATTGTTTTGAGATAATTCATCTCCTAAACCTGCGGCTTTGATAGCTCTTTCTAGGATAGTAAATTCTTCGTTATTGACTACAGTTTCTAATAAATTGCCTTGGTTTGGAGGTAAATAAGTGGGACTACGAAATTGAGACGGTGGAAATACTTCTTGGGTATTAGCTGGATAACTCACGAAAGCAGTTAAACTGATAATGCTTGTCAGGATGGCTAATTTGCCAGTTTGACGTAGTTTTAAGGTAGTTTTCATCGCCCTAGAAAATTGTTTTAAGTTTTTTGACTATCTTTAGATTATCTCAGCTTAGGAACTAGGGAGATAAATTTCCACAAGCTTAACTTTTTGAGTTAATTTAGGTAAGTTACACATAATTTGCTTATTTTGTCAAGAGGCAATTGCAATTATTAGTAATTCGGAATTTTCTTGAAAAAAAGATTAACTTTTTGTGCTAGAAACAGAAGGAAGTTCTTTGAGACGATAACCCAGACCATAAACTGTTTTAATTAGATCGGAAGGAGCGCCGACAGCTTTCAATTTCTGGCGCAAACTTTTGATATGAGTTTTGACAGTATCTTCAGTAGGAGTTTCTTCATAAGACCAAAGATGTTCGAGAATTGTACTGCGACTAAAAACGCGATCGCGGTTGCGTAAAAAGAATTCGAGGAGGCGATATTCTTTAGGAGTCAAAGACAAAATTTTGCCTTGATATGTAACCTCACAAATATTAGAATCCAGGCGTAAATTTTCCCATTCCAGAATTGGCGGTAAACAAGAATCGGCACGACGTAATAATGCGCGAATTCGGGCGGAAAGAACTTCTAAATCAAAAGGTTTGACAACATAATCATCTGCACCTGCATCAAGTCCAATTATTTTATCATTGCTCGTATCTCGTGCGGTTAGCAGTAAAATAGGTGTAGTAGAACCTTGTTGACGCAACCTTTTACAAATAGTAATTCCATCAATTTCAGGTAACATTAGATCGAGCAAAATTAAGTCATAAGTGTATAACTGAGTTAACTCCCAGCCAACTTGTCCATTATTAGCAACATCAACCAAATAATTATGATCCGTGAGATATTCTTGCAAGGCTTCAGTTACTCTTTCGTCATCTTCAATGAGTAGTAATTTCATCGAAAATTAGTCCCTAGATTGTGTGACTCGATCTCGGTTAACGATCTGTAGCTGCGGTGATGAGGTAGGCATATTTAAAGGCACAAAATATCTGCTATAAACTGTACTGCTTGGTTGCCAAATTGGATGCCAATAAATATCTTGAATCACAGCTTTAGTATCGTCATTTTCTGACCATTGAAAAGAGACAACACTGAAATTGTTGTGTCCGACAATTTCTTCTCCTTCTTGCAACCAGCGATTTCGCCATAACCAAGAAACAGAATTTTTCAAGATTTGCAGCGAGATTGGTTGCTGTTGGTTTGGAGACGATGGGTGTCGTTTTCCCCACGGTACAACTTGTGCTGGTTGCCTTTTAATCCATTGTATTTGATATTCCCAATCTGGGAGCGATCGCCAGTCGCTTACTTCAACTTTCCAAGACATTTCCCAGTTTCCTTGGGGAGAAACAATTTGACGCAAAATCGGACCTTGACTAGGAACTTCTACCTTCTGCATTCGCACTCGTTCCGGGGTAGTAATCATCTCTACCAATTCAGGTGGCTCATGCCATCCTGCCCAAGTCGTAGATTGCTCTGGTAAAATTGATTTTACTTTTGTATGGGCGAAATAGGTCGTTAATTCCCCATTTTTAAAGGCGCTAGAAGTTAATTGTACTAATATCCCAGGACGATCTAACACTTTAGAATTAGCTTGAGAACTCGCCCAGTAGTTCAGACGAACTGCACAACCAAAATGAATATCGCCAGAAAGAATGATGACACGCGATCGTCTTGCGAACAAAGTCGCCAATAGTTTACTAAACGCAACATTATTAAAATTCCAAGAGTCGCCGACATCAGAATTAAAAACGCGATCGCGTTCTAAATCTAAGCTTTGAAACTTATCTATTACCGACAAACTAACTAAATTAGTTGGGACAACTACGAAACTAGCCTCAATTTTTCTTCCTTGTTTTTGCTTTAAAAAATCCGTTTCCGCAAAAGGTTTTTCTAATTGTTCGTGAAAAGCTGTTGGACAAAGTAACATCGGCGGATCGGTCGTTTTTCCTTGAGGATAACCGCGCCAATTTCTTGTATCCAACATAATTACTTCATGACGGAAACTTCTAATCGTATAATGCCATTGAATAAGTTTAGTGCGATCGGCATCATCGCGATCTAAAATCCAGACATTCTCATCAAGTTTTTGTTTTGGTAAACCTGTTTGTAGATCGATTGGTGGTATACCTAAATACTTAGTTATTTGTGCTTCAATTACTTTATCTGTACCTCTGGAAATTGACCATTTTTCAGCAGCTTGTAAGAGTTTTTCTCCTGTTTCTTCATTAGTAAATTGTTCGGGAGTATTGCCCCAAGCTTGAAAAATTGCATAAGCTAACATCGCATTTTGTACTACTCGCCTTCCCAAAGGTTTACTTAGCACTCGATGACACCATTCGCGATTCAGATACCAATCATCAGTAACATCATGATCGTCGCAAATTGTGTAAGTTGAGACATTAGCGATCGCGCGTCTTACTTTCCATAACTCGCTAGCAAACTCGGCAATTTCTTTAGCTTCTTTCTCCCAATACTTGACTTTTTTAGGGTCTTGGTGTATTGCTTGCCCATCAGGAAAAGTATTACCCCAAAATACAGGCGACCACGCTAACAAATAAGCAGCATAATATTCACCCAAACTAAACAAATGACTTTTTGCTTTATCAGGTTTGTCATACAACATTGCCGTTAAACCAGCAAATTTTTCAGCAATTTCAGTGCGTTCTCCTGGTTTTAACTGACTTGGTGTTTTATAGTCTTCATTTGCTAGAGGAAGCTTTTCTTCCCAACCCAATAAAACATCGCCAACTTGTGATGCTTTCCACAACATTGGATCGGCTACATCATCACCATAAATTTGATCGCCTGTCAAGAACAATTGCTGCGGTCGCGAATGAGGTTCGCTGGCAAAATGTTCGATAAAATAATCTAAAAGTGGCAGTGCATCCTTGCCACCTCCGTGAGGTTTACGACAAGAACCATGCACGATTTTCAAATGATTCAAATCGTCTGGCGGCATGGCAAAAGTCGGCAAATTATGCTCAAAATAGCTAACAGTAGTATAGGGAAAAATGCCTGATAAATTTAAAGCTTGGGGAAGAGTTCTTTCTGTACCGCCAAAATCGAGGTCATAAGCATAAATTTGACTGGGTTCGAGTAGTTCGTTATTAACAGTTATTGCGGTAACAGCAACGATATGTAAATGATTACCAACAGCAACAGTTGTGCGCGAACCAGCTAAGATTAAATCCTCAATAATCGAACCACGTCCATTGGCAGTTTTATATACTTTTAAACTAACTGAACGAGACTCTTTTAAAGCTAGCCAAACCGTAACAGAATCTGGTTCAGTGCGCCGTAAAATTGGACCCGCTAAAATTAGTGGTAAATTAGCTAAATCAATCCTAAATGAATCTTTTTGGGATGAGGTAGACATAGAAATAAATTTTGCAAATTTGGCGATCGCCGTTTACGGCGCTGGCGTTAGCCAATCGCGCTTCAGCTATGATAGTTTTTCAGCAGTTTTGCACCAGTTTCCGCGAATTTCGAGTTAAGAAACTAGCGATTTCCTCTATTATGCTACGAAGTTAGAGGGCGCGCCATACAAAAGATAAGATGCTTCTATCCAGTTAGCGGGATCTAGCTTCACACTTCTTATCTTTTCGCTCATATTTCTTAAACCTCAATTATCTAGTCTACCTCAGCAGACTTAATTTTTTAGCCTCATGCTTCAAGCATAAAGTCACCTATACACCTCAAGTCCCTATTGTAAAGGGAAAAGCAGAGACTAAAGAGGATATACTCAAATATTATCTGAGTCTCAAAGCAACTATTCTTTATATTTTCTTCCTTTAATTTGGCATAACTTGAACAGTATAATTATTTAATCAAAATAACTCTTTTTCTGACACGGACTTAGCTAAAAATCTAGCTAGCTTCGATCGCCTGCCGAAAAAAATTCTGTTGAAAAGCGATGAAACTCAAAGTTTCCTACGAACAAACAGGTCAAAGTTGGACACTCAAGCCTAACCGGGAGTATGTTGTTGGTAGCGGTGAAGACTGCGATATTTTTCTACCCAATGTCTCCGTAGTTTCAGAACGCCATTTAAAGTTTAGCTTCAATCAATTAAAAAATACTTGGCATTTATACGATTTGGGTAGTAGTAGCGGCACATTTGTTGAGAATATACCAGTAACAGATTACGCGATCGCTGCCCCGACGAACATTAGAATTGCTAGTGGAATCTTTCTCGTTGCTACCCCAATTCCTGATACAGCTTCGCCAACATCTGCACCACCAGCGCCACCACCTATTTATACCCCACCTACTCTAGATTCTCGCCTGCCACCACCGCCAGTAGTTCCTAACTCGACACCAGGAATACCTGTAACTACCAACAGAAATTCAGCCATTAATAAAGATAATCAAAATCAAAATTTAACCAGGAAAAGCTCAAGTTCGCAACCAACTCCTAAACCTAAGCTGTCTCCCCTACCAGTATTAACTTGGAAAGAATATGTTGACAAACAAGTTAAAAAACAGCTTGATGTGTCCTCCTCAACAGCTACTAAGTTTTGCTTAATTACTGGTTTTCGTAATACACCTTGGATTAGAGAGTATGGACAAACTGGTTTTAGAGCTTTTGATGGTTATATAATTCCTAATTTCCAAGGTTCAGTAGATCGAGTAATTGCAGAGATCGAAGATAATTTAGGTCAACTCAGACAAGATGAAGATACTGATTGTTTTATTGCTAAACTGACAGATGCTCACATTGCTGACTCGGCTACACAAAAATTCTTAGGTGTAGAATTATTTCCTATCCGCCGGGGAATAGTACAAAGAGGTGACTATCGAAGATTTTGCGTAGTTGCTTATCATCGAGTAAGAACTTATTTACTCGTAGAAAAATATGGTTCCGATTTGTTTGTAAGTTGGATTACCAGATTTGAACCCCAGCCAACTCCAGTAATCATGATTGTGTGGGCGTTAGTAGCAAGTTTGTTGGCGATCGTCCTTGGTTCCACTAGCCAAAACTTTTTCTTATTTTTACTGTTTCCTTTAATTTGGTGGGAGATTTATATTCTTACACCAATAATTATGGAATCAATGGGAATTCTGCCTAAAAAAGCAAATGCCCGTTTGATTATTGGCTTGTTAGTTGTACCTAGTTTTTTCTTAATCTCAATAATGGCTGGAGTTTCTGCCCTAGGAAGTTGGTTTAATTACTACTAATACTAAGATAACTCCTGCAAGGAAAGCAAATTTATTTGCCAATCAGTTTAGTTAAAGTTTATTCCTAGGTGTGATTTACAAATTAAGAGCGTGTAAATAAAGAACAAGTGAAATTAATTCAAACAAGGTGCTAAAGTTATGCAATGGTTGTTAGCTACTATCGGCGGACTATTACCAATAATAGGAATTGTTGGACTTTTCTTTTTTTTGAGACAACGTAAAGCACAAGAATACGATATACCGCCACTAGATTTAGTTGATGCGAAAAAGTTGGATGATATGGTATCCAAACAAGTAGAAGAAGTTCTCAGACCGATGTTACAAACAGAAGGTTATACAGAGGAGCAAATTAAGGAAATTTTAACGAGAACTTCTTTAGGGGGAAGAACTTTTCGACGCTAATTTTTTCTTTTATTTCTAACGAAGAGAGAAACAGTAATTTAGCTAAAGGGGGAAATTAATGAATTCTCCAATAATTTTATTACAAGAAATAAACGAGGAAATATCCCCAACTGAGTTGTGGGAAGCCGCAAAAATATGTCTCAAAATAGGCAAATTAAATCAATCACTGACTCTTGCTTACAAGATTGTGCAGGAAGATTCAACTCAACAAGAAAACTACCAAAAACATTATCTAGAAGCGATCGAATTAGGAGCAGAATTTGCGGAAGAAATCGGTGATTATCCGAGAGCAGCCTATTATTGGGAGCAAATGACGCAACACCAACCGAATGATAGTAATGCTTGGTATGGTTTAGGTATTGCTAAAGCAAATTTGCGAGATTATCAAGGAGCAGAAAGAGCTTTAAATCAGTGTTTGCAGTTACAACCAGGAAATAGTAACGCGCGATCGCATTTACTCGAAATTCAGCAACTTCTCCAACGGTGACAACTATGCAAGAAGCATCTGAAGCTACAACCTACCGCACTTTACTTGCTCAAAAGCAAGGTAAAGGATTTTCTGAGTTTCAGGTAACAGAAATTTTGCAGCAAGTGCTACCTCAACTCAGTCAATTACACAATCAAGGGAGAGTACATGGAAAAATTTCTTTGGATACACTGGCAAAAAAGGGTAATCAAGTAATCTTATTGGCTTCCTCAACTGTTAGTAATGGTAGCATTTCCCAAGATATTTATGACTTGGGTGCAGTGGCGATCGCGTTACTAACAGGTAAATCTTTTCCTGACAATAACTTGAATTGGGACGACTATTGCGTTGTTAGCGATCGATTTGTGCAAGTTATTAATTGGGCTGTTGCCTCTCTACCGGAAAATCGTTTCGCCTCAGCCGCAGCATTTTTATCAACACTAAATTCTCTTAATTCTCGCGAAATTATCCTACCGTCAACAACAGTTTCTACACCGATTGAATCTACCGTTGTTTCTCCTCCCCAAAAAGCTAAGTTCTCACTTAAATTTTGCTTTTATTTAGTCCTAGGTTTTAGTATCCCAGTATGGGTAGCAATTTCTATAGCACCTTTTTTCACTTCCTCAACTAAAGTAAAAGAATCAATAGCTAAAAAAACTATAGCGATAATTAATCATACTCAAATTGACAAATATAGAAACGAATATAGTTTTTATCCTTTCTTAGCAGAAGTACCTATAGGAGAAATAAACACAGATAACTATGAATTTGAAGTCTACCTCATAGATCCGGATCGGGCGATCGCTACCGCTACTGCAAAGAGAAAAAAGATTCGTAGCTTAACAGCAATAACCTTTAGTGATGGCAGTGTAGTTAGGAGCGAAATTTGTATTACCAACGAACCTTCCCTTGCACCTCCTAGAATACCAGATCTTAGTGGCAACATCATACAATGTCCACCCGGATCTTCTCCCCTTTCAGGTAATTCTAGTAGTCAAGTTCCCATTATCAAACCAGATCCAGATCGATTTGTGATCGAACATTATGACTTACTTATGCAACGAGAATATGAAACTACTTGGAATAACCTAACGCCAGAATTTCAAGTTAAAGCCGGGGGGTTTTCAGAATATGCCAATTGGTGGAACAAAGTCAACAAAATAGAATATACAAACGTTTATACTGTTTCTAGGAGTGACGAGCAAGCTATAGTAAATGCTCAACTGAAATATTACTTGAAAAATGGCACAGTTTATCGAGATACCAAAACACAAATTTACTTGCAGTGGAATCAAAATAATCGCCACTGGCAATTCAAAAACAAACTAGAACCCAACTAATTTTTTGCTAATAAAACATCTTGATTTAACAATGATTAATAGCCTGAGTAAATGGGAAACAACCACTGCCCCAGCAGTAGCAGTTGAAACTACAGAGACACAAAATATTGTCGTTTTTTGGGGAGTGATAATTCCGGCTATTCCAGATTTGATTTCCCTGGAACGAGCTCGCACAGGAATGAGTTACGAAACGGCACTAAATCAACTGCTACAAACCCAAAAACTTTGGATACAACAACTACACGGAGAAAGTCGCTTTACCCTTTCCTTACGAATTATTACAACTGGTGACTCAGAGCAAGATTTGATTTGCGGCATAGTTGGGAAAACTGAAGGGAAAAGTGAGACAGAAACGATTATCGCCGCACGGAACTTTTTCAACAAAGTTCGCGATACATTTCCTAACGGTTATCCTCTGGAAGCTTGTCAAAATGCCAATCAACTAGCCTTGCTACGTTTGCCTTTTTTAACTGGAGAAACAGGAGATATTCACGATGGATTAACCGCAGGAGTAATTGCCGAATTTCGTCGCCAAATTACTCAATTGCAAACTATAACTGCGACTGAAATTCCGGGTCAAGTAGGGGTACAAATCGATCCTTGGATACCTCAAGTTGGGAATTTTCAAGAATTATTTCGCGCCCTCGTTTGCCATCCTACACCTGCGGCAGTAGCAATTAATTTGCGTCCGACTCAACTAACTCGCGAAGAATCAGCTTATATAGCTAACCAAGCCCGACTTTATGCTAATATTGCTAGCGTGAGTCGCACCGAAAGTAGCCAAAATCGCGTTCTTTCTAGTAGTTTTCAATATCAAGAAAAGCTAATCGAAGCTGAAGCAGCATCCCAAGCCTGGACGAAGTTACAAACCGCTTGGCGTAATCCGTTTGAAATGACCGTC
The DNA here is from genome assembly GCF_020144665.1 of Oscillatoria salina IIICB1. Classification (NCBI taxonomy): domain Bacteria; kingdom Bacillati; phylum Cyanobacteriota; class Cyanophyceae; order Oscillatoriales; family Oscillatoriaceae; genus Oscillatoria; species Oscillatoria salina. Next base: position 53,422 of record NZ_JAAHBQ010000033.1, read on the forward strand.
AGCATTATTTCCCAGTCTAGTTTACCTCAATCAGTGGTTGCTGCCTTGCAAAGTGCGATCGCCGGAACTTCCCCATCTCCAAGCGCAACTAAAGCCGTAGGAGAAATTATTATCGCCCAACGCGAAGCCCAAAAAATGGCACTGAGGCAGAACTGGGTCGATCTTACTCTACATCACTGGGCAAATACCTATAACTTAGATCGTTTGCCGTGGTTATTTAGCCCCGAAGAAGTTCACAGCATTTTCCGTTTAGCGATCGCCGATCGCGCAGGTGTTTGGGGCTTACCTTCCGCCCCTGGCGCTCAAAATGCTCGTCGTCCGAATAAAATCAGAGATATTCCTGCCGATCTTAACCTTGGTGGATTACAACTAAGTAAAAAACAATTAACTCAACATTTATTAATTTGCGGCGTTCCTGGTAGCGGTAAAACTAACACTTCTCTTTATTTATTAGAGACCTTATGGCGGCAACATCAAGTTCCTTGGATGGTTTTAGAACCTGCTAAAACTGAATATCGCGGACTAAAAGCGGTTACTTCTTTACAAGATGATTTGCTCATTTTTTCTTTAGGAGACGAAAGAGTTGCTCCTTTTCGTTTCAATCCCTTTGAATTACCAGAAGGAATTAATTTAGACAGTCATTTAGGTGCATTATTAGATTTATTTTCTGTCTCGATGAGTATGTGGGGACCTTTACCAAATGTTGTCGAACAACTGATTCAAGAAGCTTATAAGCGCCAAGGGTTTACCATTTTAGGCGACAATAGTAAACTCACTCCACCTTGCTTTTCTGACTTAGTTAATTTGATTCCAGAAATTGTCCCTAAATTAGGTTACAAACCAGAAACTACTGATGAAATAACTGCTGCTATTTCAGTACGCTTGAATAAGTTTTGTCGTGGTGGTTTAGGACAAATGTTGAATACCACCGAATCATTGAATTTCGACGAACTAATGCGGCATCCAGTAATCTTAGAAATGAGCCAGATTACTAACAGCGACGATCGCGCCTTTATTATGGGTTTAATTCTCAATCGCTGCTATCAGTATTGGACAGCGAGACGACACGAAGCAACTGGAGAATTGAAACATTTGCTCTTAGTAGAAGAAGCACATAACCTCTTAGCCAACGCTTCCGAATCTACCAATCAAGAGCAAGCTAATCCCAAAGGGAAAGCGGTACGCAACTTTGCCAATATGTTAGCAGAAGTGCGCGGCTTCGGACAAGGAATCGCGATCGCCGAACAAAACCCAGAAGGACTTGTTCCTGATGTTATGGTCAACACTAACATTAAAATTGCTCATCGCATCGTCGAAGCCAAAAATCGCGAAGCCCTAGCACGTTCTATGTTACTAACTCCCCAACAAGAAAAATCTCTTGCTTCTCTAGGAGTAGGACAATTTCTTTATTATATCGGCGGTCAAGCTGAACCAAGTGTAACTATTGCACCTAATTTTAAAGACGACATTACAAATGGATTTAATCCTCGTCTTACCGATTTAGAAATTAATTCTTGTTTCCAACAATTTCAAGCTAATTATGATTCAGTTTACGCACCTTTGTTCGGTTGTCCTACTGATTATAGTTTAGTTAGTTGTATTGAAAAAGGAGCAACTTTAGTCGAAATTATCTCAGAAAATCCCGAATATAAACACCTAAAAAATAAGCTGACTTTACAACTTTTAGCCGCACCTTTCGGCGCACCGACAGCCGAACTTGTGCGTCCGATTTTAGGAAGAATTTTGGTATCTAGAGGCGCTAATCATCTAAATTCTCAAGAAATTAAAGCTATTCTTAGTAGTGCAGTTTCCTTTTTAGCTTGGCAAGCAATCCAAGAAAAAGGTAAAATACACGGATGGCTTGGTCGTCAAAAAAATCATGCTCATAAACTTTTAGTTAAAGCTATACTAAGTCCCAATTCTCAAGATTGTAAAAGTTGGATGGGAATTTGTCGGATTCCCCAACATTTATTGGAGTTGGGATTACCCCATTCAGAGTATACTAAATGTGAAGCACCAGGAGTATTTAGATATGAAAATAAAATGTTGCTGGCTGGCGATCGCAGTTCTTTTTTCGAGGATATCCAAGATGAAAACTTAACTCCCGCCCAAGCTTTGCAAAATTGGGCAGCTACTTCTGTTGTTTACCCTCACTTGGACGATAGTTTACAAAATTCCTTAATTACTTGTTTAGCGATTCAGTTAACCGAAGATGAACCAGAAGATTTACCTTATTTTTTGCCAACCAATTCCTAGATCATAAATAGTTAAAAAAATGATTGAAAAGTCACCTCAAACTAAAAATTCACCTGAAAAAACCAACAAAACACAAACTCCTCCCGAAAAGCAACCTGAAAAATCTACAGCACAAACTGCGCCTGGGGATAATTTTGGTCCAGCTAAAGAACCAAGCATAGATAAAACAAATAGGGATACTAATGAAGTAGGTAAAGAAAAGGGAGCATCTCCCACAGGAGGCAAAAAACAACAAGCATCAGAACTAAGTGGTGGACCAGCACCAGGTTCAGATCCCTTCAAAAATTTGCGCGAAAAGTATGGTCCTAAAAAGCCATCAGAACAATCTCAGTCTAAAGAACAAGAACGTGGAGAGCAAAGAAAAATTTAAAAAATGACAAATAACTCAGATTATTGGAAAAATTTGCAAGCAGACATTGCTCGCTCAAAACTAAGAATGTTTGGAGGGCGACCAAATCTAAATGAAAATAACTCAAATAGCAATGAAAAAACTAATAGCAGTAGTCCTAGTCGAGTAGGTGAAGCGCAACTACCAAAGCTAAAATCTGTTCGACCTGCTTTGAAGAAAATGTATGACGACTATGACCAACAACAAGCAGAGAGAAAACAAAAATTAGATTCAGTGGACGATCGCTATAATGTCTTAGACAATGCACTGACTAAGAAAAGAAAGCCATCACCAAATTCCGACAAACAGGAAGTTAAAACTCATCCTCAACTTAAAGGAGATTACGGACAGAATGGTAAAAGAACACCAGAACAACCTGGTACAAAAAGCGATGGCAATCCACAACTAAACGAATCAAGAAATCCAAGCAATAATTACAATAATGCTGATTCTCCTAGAATTAGAAAAACTGAAAAACCAGGAAATTTTACGCCATATTTAAGAGAAGCACAAGCTCACAAATCAGCACAACCCAAAGAAAATTATCCTCAAAAATCTGAGGGTCGCCAGAAATTAGAAGCCTTGAAAAACCAAGGTAATTCTGCTAATAATTTTGATTCACAAGCTCACAAACCAGCACAACCCAAAGAAAATTCTCAGGGAAATCGACAAAAACTAGCTGAGAATTACGGGAAACAATCTCCTAAATCTGAACCAGTGAGAAGTAGAGATAGCAGCGAAATTCGCAATCAAAGTTAAATGGGATAATTTTATTTACCATTAACTGGGAAAGTGAACGACAATCATGGAATTTCTGGGGTTAGTCCGCGCGATCGCTTCTGGCTCAATCCCAATGGCGGGCATCGGGAGATAATGAGGATAGGTAATTGCGGTTAAAATCAGTAAATCGTCGATTTGCAGCATTCGAGAGACTTTTTTGACAAATTTGCCTCGGACGCGCATAATCGTCGTTTCTGGGCTTAATCCGACGGCTTCAGGCTTAAATTTGAAGTTGGGTGCATCGGTAACAACGACGACTAGCTGAAGATTGGCTTTGAGTGCAGTTGCGGTATTTTTGGCTAAGGTGACTGTTTGCTGGAAAATAGGTGAGGCAATTTCGGTATCGACTGCGGCTAACAAAACTCGTTTGGTGTTCTTGATTGGCTGAGGAAAACGACTGATTAATATTGGTACGCTAGCACCTCTAATCACATTATCCAGGACGCTGCCAAAAAAGTTTTCGCGAGTTGTAGAATATCCTTTCCAACCACAGATAATTAAGCTAGCATTACGTTCAGTAGCGCTACGCAGAATGCCTTTGTCGATCGCGTCGTCAACTCTCCCAATGGGTTCGACTTGTGTAACTGCGGCATGAGCGATCGCTTCGGCGGCTGCTAGTAATTGTTGTTGCAGTAGTTTCGCTTCTGCGGTTACTGTTCCCAGTTTATCAGAAATTACGTGCAAAGGTAACAATGTTCCTTTACTGGTTTTTGCCAAAATTAAAGCTAATTGCAGCAAATTATCTTCGGTATTTGGGTTAGCAACAGGTACTAAAACTCTCTTGGTTAATGGTTGAATTGGATCTTGTTCTTCCATAGTTGTTGCTTCCTGGGGCTTAACTTTTTTCCCCCACTTTTGCGTAATCCAAGGAGAAGCAATACAAGTAACTAAAATCATGGCAATAATACCATTAACAGTCAAGCGATCTACTAATTCAATTTCGTAAGCAACGGTAATCGCGGCTAAGGTTGAAGCTGCTTGGGCTACAGATAAACCAAACATTACCATAATACTGGGAAAGCGAAAGCGAAAATATTTTCCTGGCAACCAAGCTGCAAAAAATTTACTAACAACTTCCGCAAGAATCATTACCCCTGCAACTAAAAGTGATTTCGGTTCTTTTACTAAGATTAGTGGGTCGATTAACATCCCCACTGAAATTAAGAAAAATGGCACAAATAAGGTATTCCCAATAAACTCAATCCGATTCATTAACGGACTCAGTTGTGGGATGAGTTGGGTAATGGCAATTCCTGCTAAAAATGCGCCAATAATCGGCTCAATTTCAATTAAACCAGCAACATAAGAAACGACAAACAAAGTTGCGAGAACAAAGATAAATTCTGCGCTTTCGTCATGTCCGAAACGGCGAAAAAACCAACGTCCGATTTTGGGAACTCCCCATAAAGTAGCGAAAGTGTAGATAGTTAAAGCAGGAATAATAAACAACCAAAAATTTAAAGTCAAGTCCCCCGCATGGGCTTTAACTACTACCGCCAAAACTAACAAAGCCAGCACATTAGTAATTAATGTTCCACCTAAAGTAGCGGTGACAGATTGACTTCGCATAATCCCCAATTTGGCGAGGACTGGTAATGCTAAAAGCGTGTGGGAAGCAAAGCAAGAAGCAACTAAAATTGAAGCTAAAATACCGTACCCTAGCATTAACATTGCCACAGTACCTAATACCATTGGCAAGGTGAAAGTTGCTAACCCAAAAATCACTGCTTTGCCAGCATTTAATTTTAGGTCATCGAGGCTAGTTTCTAACCCCGCCATAAACATTAAAAATAGCAACCCCACTGTACCTAATAGCACAATCGTACTATCTCGCTCTAACAAACCGAGAAAATTAGGTCCTACCAACGCCCCGGCAATAATTAAACCGACAATCCCCGGAAGTTGCACTCTCTCGAACAATAACGGTGCAACTAACATTATGGCTAAAATTAACAAAAAAACGGCTACAGGGTCAGTAATCGGCGCAGAAAATAGAACTGAGCCAATGAACCAACCGGGTTGCATCCCACTGAAAAAAGTTAATGGAAATAGCGTTAACAATCAAGTTTCTCCTTTAGTAGCCAAGTTTGGCGATTGGGGTGGTAGCTAAACGGATCTCGCTACTCAACTTAACTATAGTTCCCTTAATCTCTCGTTCTTTCGTTGCCTTTCTCCGGCAGGTAACGAAACGTCGAGGCTCTGCCTCCATTCGAGATACTTTACGGGAGGCGGAGCCACGTCACCAGAGTTCGCCAGGAAAAAGTTACGAGAGTTTCGCTCTAATTGCTTCAATTCGCTTGCGATTTACGCCCAAATCGGATTTACCAAGCCGAGAAGCCGATCGCACATGAACTACTTTTGCGTGATCATCGCGATAGAATTCCACATCATCAACAAAACCCATTAATTGACTGGTAAATTCAGCGTAAAGATAGGTATCAGTAACTTCAATAATATTAGTTCTTTCCATACCTTCAACGATTTGCTTAATAGTAGCAATCTCGATATAAGGTAAAGGTTCAATTTGATGTTCTTTATCGGTACTTTGGCTGTTGACGCAGTTGGGAGAATTGGGACAAGTAGCTAATTTGCCGTCTTTTACTCCCAAGTTTTTCGGTTTTGTTCCAGAGAATGAAAAGATGCCCATTGGTTCAATTGTGATTTTCAATAATCTTTATTGTAATACTATTTTCCGTCTAACCTAACCCCCAGCACCCTTCCCTCCGAGGGAAGGGGGAGTAATTAGTAGCTTTAATATCTTACTAATTAACTAAATTCTCCCCTCTCCTTGTAGGAGATGGGTTGGGGGAGAGGTGATAATAATTTGAAGCAGTAACGTTGTCTAACCTAACCCCCAGCACCCTTCCCTCC
>NZ_JAAHBQ010000034.1 GCF_020144665.1 Oscillatoria salina IIICB1
CTCAAGAAAAAGCTGCCTCCTTAATTGGGGGCGCTTTTTTTTGTGCATTTTAGCTTCTATAGCTGTAAAATTGCGCGCGATCGCCTATCCTAAACTTTAGAGCGATCGGGGGTAAGCATCAAATGAATGATTTTCTGTTTGGAATTTTCCTAATGTTGGTAATTTTGGGGGTATATTCCTGGTTATCAACTTCACCGGCATCAGCGCAAGTAGCGATCGCTGAAATTAACTACAAAGGAAAAGTCAAGGGTTCTGAATCAGACGAATATATCGAAATTGTTAATAATGGTTCAACTCCTGCCGATTTGTCTGGTTGGCGAATTGAAGCTGGTAATGTTGACCAAGTTTTCTATTTTCCTGCCAGAACTATCTTAAATCCTGGCGATCGCATTCGAGTATATACGAATGAGATTCATCCAGAGTGGGGAGGCTTTAGCTTCGCTAGTAACCAACCAATCTGGAATAATAAAGGCGATGAAGGACTACTTTACGACGCAGCAGGGAATTTAGTTGCTAGTCAGCGCTATAGTTCTTAGGGGCGCTTGAGTTCAGTTTGCCCCTTGGTAAGTAGTCACCAACTGCATTTAATGATTCCTACAAAAGGTGGAAAGCGGATTGTTAATCCAGACGAAGCTTCTGTTTCTTAGTTACGAAAAACGAAACAAGCTTCGCTTAAACCTCGCAAGTCAATAAATGCGAACAAAACGAACAGCAGATCGAGACAAGAACCGATAAAATAGTCTGGATTTAGTGTTAATCGATATACGACAAAAGCCTATGCCGCGCCGAGATGACCTTCATAAAATTCTGATTTTGGGTTCTGGTCCGATTATTATCGGACAAGCTTGTGAGTTTGACTACTCTGGAACCCAAGCTTGTAAAGCACTTCGTGAAGAAGGTTACGAAGTTGTATTAGTTAATTCTAATCCTGCCTCGATTATGACTGACCCGGAGACGGCGGAACGTACCTACATTGAACCGCTCATTCCGGAAATTGTCGAGAAAATTATCGCTAAAGAACGTCCAGATGCGCTACTCCCGACGATGGGAGGTCAAACAGCTTTGAATGTGGCTGTGGATTTGGCAAAAATGGGCGTTCTGGATAAGTATGGTGTAGATTTAATTGGCGCAAAGTTACCTGCAATTGAAATGGCGGAAGACCGCAAGTTGTTTAAGGAGGCGATGGAACGAATTGGCGTTCCGGTTTGTCCTTCGGGAATTGCCAGTAATTTAGATGAAGCGAAAGCACTGGCTGCGGAAATTGGTTCTTATCCGCTTATTATTCGTCCGGCTTTTACTCTGGGTGGTACTGGTGGCGGTATCGCTTATAACCAGGAGGAATATGAGGAGATGGCGGAAGCAGGTATCGATGCTTCTCCAGTGTCGCAAATCTTGGTGGAAAAGTCGCTTCTGGGTTGGAAGGAGTATGAGTTAGAGGTGATGCGCGATTTGGCGGATAATGTGGTCATTATCTGTTCGATCGAAAATCTTGACCCGATGGGTATTCATACGGGAGATTCGATTACGGTTGCACCCGCACAAACGCTGACTGATAAGGAATATCAGCGTTTGCGGGATATGTCGCAGAAAATTATTCGCGAGATTGGGGTGGAAACTGGAGGGTCGAATATTCAGTTTGCGGTGAATCCGACGAATGGCGAGGTGATTGTCATTGAGATGAATCCTCGCGTTTCTCGTTCTTCGGCTTTAGCATCGAAGGCGACGGGTTTCCCGATCGCTAAGTTTGCGGCGAAGTTGGCTGTGGGTTATACTCTCGATGAGATTAGTAATGATATTACTAAGAAAACTCCGGCTTCGTTTGAACCGACGATTGATTATGTGGTTACCAAGATTCCTCGCTTTGCTTTTGAAAAGTTCCCTGGTGCCCAACCTGTTTTAACCACGCAAATGAAGTCTGTGGGCGAAGCAATGGCGATCGGACGGACTTTTTGCGAATCTTTCCAAAAAGCTTTGCGATCGCTGGAAACGGGGCGTTCTGGTTGGGGTTGCGATCTCAGTGAAAAGTTACCTTCTCTGAATCAGGTTCGCGCTAGTTTGCGTACTCCTAACCCGGAACGTATTTTTAGCGTTCGTCATGCAATGCTGTTGGGGATGTCCTCGGAGGATATTTACGAACTAACGGGAATTGATATCTGGTTTTTGGATAAGATGCAGCAACTTCTGGAAACGGAAAAGTTTCTTAAGCGTACTGCCCTGAAAAGCTTGACAAAAGAAGAATTGTATGCAATAAAACAACAAGGATTTAGCGATCGCCAAATTGCTTTTGCCACGAAAACCAACGAAGATGAAGTTCGCGCCTATCGCCAAGAGTTAGGTGTAGTTCCAGTTTACAAGGTTGTGGATACTTGCGCGGCGGAATTTGAAGCGTTTACTCCTTATTACTATTCTACTTACGAGGAAGGAGAATCGGAAGTAGCGCCTTCTGACAAGCGCAAAGTAATGATTTTGGGTGGCGGTCCGAACAGAATTGGACAAGGAATTGAGTTTGACTACTGCTGCTGTCACGCTTCCTATGCGTTACGCAAAGAAGATTTTGTGACAATTATGGTCAACTCCAACCCAGAAACAGTATCCACAGACTACGATACCAGCGATCGCCTTTATTTTGAACCCCTGACCAAAGAAGATGTTCTCAACATTATTGAAATTGAAAATCCCGAAGGGGTAATTATTCAATTTGGCGGTCAAACTCCCCTAAAATTGGCAGTTCCCTTACAAAAATTCTTGCATAGTTCCCTGGCTGAGAAACTGAAAACGAAAATTTGGGGTACCTCTCCAGATTCCATTGATACCGCGGAAGACAGGGAAAGATTTGAACAAATTCTGCGAAAATTAGACATCAAACAGCCTCCCAATGGAATCGCGCGCAGTTACGAAGAAGCCTTAGCGATCGCCGGACGCATCGGTTATCCTGTAGTCGTGCGTCCTTCCTATGTTCTCGGCGGACGGGCAATGGAAATTGTCTATTCGGATAAAGAATTGGAACGTTACATGACGTTTGCGGTTCAGGTAGAACCAGACCACCCCATTTTAATCGATAAATTCCTCGAAAACGCAGTCGAAGTCGATGTAGACGCGATCGCCGATCGTACAGGTAAAGTTGTGATTGGTGGGATTATGGAACACATCGAACAAGCAGGTATCCATTCTGGTGACTCAGCTTGTTCTGTACCTTACACCAGTCTCGCTCCCGCCGCTTTAGAAACAATTCGTACTTGGACGCATAAACTAGCCAATGCTTTAAAAGTCATTGGTTTAATGAACATTCAATATGCAGTTCAAGGCGAAACTGTTTATATTTTAGAAGCAAATCCACGGGCATCGAGAACCGTTCCTTATGTTTCTAAAGCCACAGGTTATCCTTTAGCTGGATTTGCTTCCCGAATTATGGCAGGACAAACTTTAGCAGAACTGAAATTTACTGAAGAACCCACTTTAAATCATGTCGCAGTTAAAGAAGCTGTGTTGCCTTTTGGCAAGTTTCAAGGAACAGATATTATTCTTGGACCGGAAATGCGTTCTACAGGCGAAGTAATGGGTATTGACGCTGATTTTGGGAAAGCATTTGCCAAGGCAGAATTAGGCGCAGGAGAACGTTTACCTTTGTCAGGAACGGTATTTGTTTCTACTAACGATCGCGACAAACCTTTAGTAGTGACCGTTGTCCGAGACTTTATTGAATTAGGTTTCCAGGTTATTGCTACCGAAGGAACTCAAGCAATCCTTGAAGAACATGGTTTAGATGTGGAATTAGTCTTGAAATTGCATCAAGGTCGTCCTCACGTTTTAGATGCAATTAAAAACAAGCAAATTCAACTGATTATCAATACACCTTCGGGACAAGAAGCGCGAGAAGATGGACGTTTAATTCGTCGTACTGCTTTAGCTTACAAAATCCCGATTATTACCACAATTGCTGGGGCAAAAGCTACTGTTTCCGCAATTCGATCCTTGCAGTCTCAACCTTTAGAAGTTAAGGCTTTGCAAGATTATATTACTACCAGTGTGAGTTAGGGATTAGGGATTGGGATCTTGGGATTGGTGATTAGGGATTAGGGATTAGGGATTGGGGATTAGGGATTGGGGATTAGGGAGACAAGGAGTATAAACTGATAACTGATAACTGATAACTATTCACTGAACCCAGTCCCCAGTCCCCAGTCCCCACCTCACCAGTCCCCACCTCCCCACCTCCCCAGTCCCCAGTCCCCACCTCCCCAGTCCCCACCTCCCCACCTCCCCAGTCCCCAGTCCCCAACCAGGTGAGAAAGATGGATGAATTTATGGCTGCCGCGATCGCTGAAGCTAAACAAGGTTTAATCGAAGGAGGAATTCCCATTGGTTCTGTCTTAGTTAAAGATGGTAAAATTATCGGTCAAGGACACAACCAACGCGTTCAAAATGGCGACCCCGTAACTCATGCCGAAATCGATTGTTTGCGGAATGCGGGACGCATTGGTAACTACCAAAATACGATTTTATATTCTACTTTAATGCCTTGCTATCTTTGTGCAGGCGCAGTCGTCCAATTTAAGATTAAAAAAGTAATTGCTGGAGAGTCAAAAACCTTTCCCGGTGCCAAGGAATTTATGGAATCTCACGGTGTCGAAGTTATTGATTTAGACTTAGATGAATGCCAGCAATTAATGAGAGATTTTATCGCCAAAAACCCCTCATTATGGAATGAAGATATTGGTGAATAGTTACTAAATTTAAGAATATTTTCTCAGTATTTATTGCTTAATTAAACATAGTCAAATGCCCAAAATAATTGCTATATTTGCCTTTCTGGCTACGACACTATTCGCCAAATCAGTTTGCGCTAATGTCGGAGTTTTCGCAGGATACGGACATACAATTGAACTTACTGAAACCAAAGATGTTGCTATGATTAGCGAAGAGGTAACTATCATTCCTGGAAGAGGACGCTTCTTATTTGATGGCACAATTCCCGGAATGAATAGAGTTGAATATGTTTGTCAATTTAAACTCCGGAATTTATCAAACGAAAAAGTAAGTATTCAAGTTGGTTTTCCTCTCAATTCGCAGTTTTTCAGTCCTCCCTATAGTAACACACGAGAAACAAGCGATTTAATAGTTGAATATGATTTTATTGCCCAAGAAAAAGGAAAAATATACAACGTCGAATATTTTCCTACTGATAGAAGCGAGCGACTAAAAAATATTTTTTCCTGGACAATCGAATTTGAGGCAAATGAAGAAAAAGATTTAGTAGTAACTTATTCTCTGCCAATTTCAATGGGTTTAAGTTCAACAGCTATTAGTAACGATTTAAGTTATCAAAAAGACTGGTATAAACAACTAGAAATGGCCTTTTTAGAATTATTCGGATATGTTACCGAAACAGGCAAAAGTTGGTCGGGAGTAATCGAAAAAGCAGAATTTGAAGTTTATATCCAAGGATTTGAAGATTATTTAAACAATCGTCCCCTATCCGAGAAAGTTGATGATGAGGGGAAAGACAATTTAATGCAAATGTTTAAGGTTTGGAATCCTTTATTTTGGCGACAGACAACTTGGAATGATTGGTCAGAAGATGAACAAGGTTTTCTGAGAAAGACTTATGAAAACTACGAACCAGAAACCAATTTAGAGTTTAATTATTATATATTATCATTCTTTCCCAAAAATATCGCCGAAGCAACTCTACTTCTGAAAAATTTAGCTAAAAATAACTTTCAAAAAGATGATTATGAAGATTTGAGAGACATTTTTCGAGAATATAATGGTGAAACGACAGGTAATCAAAGAATTCAAGAGTTTCTGAAGAATCAGAAATGGTATCAGGAAGAAAAGCAGCATAAAATTCCTGACGAAGTTATCGAATTGATTAACGAATATATCGATAATTATGAACGACAAAACTGAGTAAATTTGCTTGTGAGTTGAGAAACATCGTCTATAGCAGAGAATGAGTTGGCTGTTGAGATCCTCATTTTCGGAAAACCTTGCTAGCATAGGCTCTGTTGCTGCGCTGCTATAGCGGTGCTGGCACTACTGCGCCATTAACCGCTAAGATCGCTTAAATGATAAAGGATTCGCTGATGCTACTCTCACCTAAAGCCACTTTCACGCTAAAACTCTCTCCGATTTCGCCGCTAAACTGCAACTGGACGTTTTCAGTCTGTTTGGCGATCGCCTGCATCACTACTTCTTCATTATCATTTAACACCATTAATTGCAAATCTTCTGGTAAATAAATTTCCTCACCGTAAGGATAAATATCTACCCAAATTTCCATTTCTAATCCTGTTGTTGGCGCAATTTTTACTAACAAAATTACCTCTTCGCCCCTTGGGGTCAATTTTAATAACTTAGCTCTTTGACGAGGTTCTACCTTAGTAGTTAAACTTGGTAAATTACGGAAACTTAAAGCTATTTTCTGAGGTTGTAAGTAAGTTTCTACTTGCGACCAACCATCAGCAAAAATATTATTTATCCAGTCGCTTAACTTAACTACTGAAGGCTGGTGATTTAAATATTCTAGCAAATATTCCAAAGATGCTAATTCATTTAAAGGCAATTCTTCTCTATTCACCTCAGAAACAAATCCTATTAGCGTTGCTTGGGCTAAAGATTGGTCAAACTGAACTGCTACATAGCCAATTCTCTCAGACCATACTTCCGGAGAAACTTGACAAATATCCGCTCCTGGTAACACAGGAAGACACTCAATTTTACCGAGATTTTTAATTTCTAAATCTGCTGTATTTGTCAGAGTTTGCATGACTGGGTTCCAACTATTACTAGCTGCTAAGTTAGTAGCAATTCCCAAGCAGTTAAGATAGTAATTCACCGCATAAACTGCTAAAGTATTTAAATAAACTTGTTTGATTTTGTGTTCAACGCGATGCTGACTAGAAAACTCTTGTGCTTTTTGGTGTGCAGACAAGCTTAAAGAAACGGTGAATGTGAGATTATGTTTAATTTTTTCAATCATTTTGCTTACTCCTATTAGTTAAATTAGTCAGCTAAATACTCTTTAATAATTGGGGCTAATTTCTGCAAACATCGTAGGTAAAAACTACACAAAGTTGCTTGATGAATCCCTAATTCGCTTTCAATTTCTCGCCATTTATAGCCAGCAATTCTTTGCAAAGCTAGATAACGAAAATTCGCTGCTGGATTATCGGTCATGTGAGTCGCCTGGAAAATTCCTTCTGGATCGTCTTCTAGGTATTTAATAATTTGTTCGGAGAGCGAAGGATTTGCTTCATTTTCTCGATTTAACCACAGATCGTTATCTAAATTATAGAAAATCCTTTGCGAGATCATCTCTGTTGACAGGCGACTATCTGGTAGAGTTATTTCCCGAATAGCTTCTACAAAAAAACGAGTGCCAAATAAAAAGTTTACCCATTGCAATACTTCACCGCGTTCGGGAGAATAATTATCTATTCTTTCATAGATATAACAAAACAGTTTTTGTTTGGCGACATTGTAAATTTCGTCATATAAACCAGGAAATTGTCGCCAATAGGGACGAGTTAGTTTACCTGATGTTTGGATAGCTTCAAAAAGCTTGGTAATAGCTATTTGTCTAGCTGGGCTTCTAGGGGGATACTGCTGCGCTTCAATCGCTATTCTCCTTAAATGTTTATTAAGTTCGTCAATATTCCCGTCAACCACCTTTTACCTCACACAACTTTTATAATTAATTCGCTCCCTTTCACAGAGGTCTCACTTTCAGGAGAGAGAATTTAGGCAGAAAAATAAATTTGTTATAAAACTTTACATAACTCCCCAGTGGGGAAGTGTGCAATCGGGGCTTGGTGTTTTGGCGCCGCGATCGCAGAAAGCTTTAACCTACCTATTTTTTACCGCTTCCGTAGTCAGGAAAAAGAGGCAGGTTACTTATTGACCGGGAAAATGTATACTTTTGTGAAGTTAACTTTTAGAGAGTAACGAGTAACCATGTACATCATTCAAATAGCCTCTGAATGCGCCCCAGTGATTAAAGCTGGGGGCTTAGGCGACGTGGTTTATGGACTCAGTCGAGAATTAGAAACTAAAGGTCACTGCGTCGAGATTATTCTCCCGAAATACGATTGTATGCGGTATGACCACATTTGGGGACTCCACGACGCTTATCTCAACTTGTCGGTACCTTGGTATGGTGCAGCAGTTCACTGTTCAGTGTATTGTGGTTGGGTACACGGCAGGTTGTGTTTCTTTATCGAACCTCATTGCGAAGATAACTTCTTTAATCGAGGTTGTTATTACGGTTGTAACGACGACACGATGCGCTTTGCTTTCTTCAGTAAAGCTGCCTTAGAATTTCTGCAACAAAGTAACAAACGCCCCGACGTCATCCATTGTCACGACTGGCAAACCGGATTAATTCCGGTGATGTTGTACGAGATTTACAAATATCACGGGATGGGAAACCAAAGGGTTTGTTATACCATTCACAACTTTAAACATCAAGGAGTAGCTGGGGTAGAAATTCTTTGGGCGACAGGTTTAAATCGAGAAGAGTATTACTTTCAATACGATCGCCTGCGCGACAACTTCAACCCCTTTGCCTTAAACTTCATGAAAGGAGGGATTAACTACTCGAATGCGATTACGACCGTTTCGCCCCATCACGCTTGGGAAGTCCATTGTGGCGATTTAGGGGCGGGTTTAGGTCACACCTTACATTTACAGCAAGATAAGTTTTCCGGCGTTCTCAACGGGATCGATTTAGATTTTTGGAATCCAGAGAGCGATCGCTACATTCCTTATCATTACACCAAGGAAGATGTAAGCGGCAAACTGCAAAACAAAAAAGCCCTCCGAGAACGTTTATTACTGCAACATAACGATAAACCCCTCATCGCCTATATTGGGCGCTTAGACCAACAAAAAGGCGTTCATTTGGTACATCACGCCATCTACTACGCCTTACACAAAGGGGCACAGTTTGTGTTGTTAGGATCGGCAACAGAACCAGGAATTAACTCTTGGTTTTGGCATGAGAAAAACTTTTTAAACAACAATCCCGACTGTCATTTAGAACTAGGATTTAATGAAGAATTATCCCACTTAATTTATGCTGGGGCTGACATGATTATTGTTCCCAGTAATTACGAACCTTGTGGCTTAACTCAAATGATTGGCTTAAAATACGGGACTGTCCCGATTGTGCGGGGAGTAGGAGGACTGGTAAACACAGTTTTCGATCGCGATTACGACCAAAATAAACCTCCTGAAGAACGGAACGGATATGTATTTTACCAAAGTGATTTTCAGGCTTTAGAATCAACAATGGATCGGGCTTTAGGCTTGTGGTTTGACTATCACGACGAATTCCAAAAGTTGATTAAGCAAAGCATGGAGTACGATTACTCTTGGAACCATCCTAGCGATCGCTATATCGAGATTTACGATTTTATTCGCCATAAGTAAACGAAAATATTTTCTAGAGACGTTGTACGCAACGTCTCTACAATCTTAAATTCAGTTACTTAATAACTTTTTTCTTCTTCCTCAATCGGGCGCGGTGTAAAAAACTGAATCTCATTTAAGTCAATAATATAAGCTTCATTACCGTCGCGAATCACTCGTTTTTGATGGCGAGGGTAATCACCAATTTCTATTGACTTGCGTTCGCCACCCATCAAGTAAACTAGATCGGTATCGAAAGGATTGCGTAAATGATGAGCAACTGAAGGAGTGGGAAACCCCATAAAATCTCCCGCACCAACTTCAAATTCTTGGTCAGCAATTTCCGCAATGCCGCGTCCCGATAAAATATAAAGAAACTCTTCTTCGTGATGGTGGGCATGATAAATAAAGGATTCTTTACCTGGTGGGATGCGTCCCCAACGCAAAACCAGACGTTGTAAACCGACGAGATCGCTGATATTTCGTAAATAAACCTCTGAATTGGGATTAAGCGGGTGTCCAAAGCCAAATTCTGGCGAATTTGCTAAATCTTTAGCTCGAACTAAGTAAGGGTTAGTCTCACTCATAATTATCTCCTGAAAATTTACGCGATCGCACTACACTTATTTTCTCAAATTTTACTTAATTAAATGGAAAATCTTTTAGACACAATCAAAGACCCCCTGATAGCTGCCAACGATACCATTACTGACATTTCTCTCGTCAAGATTGTCCTCGTTGTTACTGTTTTCACTCTGAGTCTAGCTTTAAGGCAAATTTTCTCTGCCGTTGTCATCAAAAGAATCGAAGTTTTAACTAACAATACAGAAACCCAACTTGATGACGAGCTAGTTAGTATTCTCAAGGAACCATTAAGCTGGCTGATTTTTGTAGGTGGACTTTGGTTAATTCAGATTATTGTCTCAGAAAACCTCAGCTCAGAATTAAATAAATTGAGCATCAAAATTATCAGTTTTCTAGCGGTAACTGCGATCGCTTATATGGTTTATTTTGCTGCTCCAATCTTGGGTGAGTTTCTCAAAAATTTGACTCTCAAAACCGAAACTGAATTAGATGATTTGCTCGTTCCTTATCTGCCCAAATTATTTCGCTTACTGGCAATAATTGTGGTCTTATTAAAAGCCAGTGAAGTGTTTTTAGGGGCTTCGGCTGGAGCATTAATCGGTCTTCTGGGTGGTGCTGGTGTTGCTTTAGGTTTATTATTTAAAGATTTAATTTATGACTTGTGTTGTACGGTGATTATCTACACAGATAATCTCTTTCGCTCTGGCGATTTGGTGTCAGTAGAAGGAATTGATGGTTTACTAATAGTCAATCATATTGGCTTGAGAAGTACAACTTTAAGTGTTTTGACGACAAATGCTTTGAAAAAAATGCCTAATTCCAAAATGATTAATGGAGTTGTAGAAAATTGGTCGCAACCTTTACCCGCCGGGGAAGAAAAATCAATTGGAATTACTTTAACTCTACAAATTGATTGTATTTCCGCAGAACAAACTGCCCGTTTTTGCGAGCGTTTGCGCGAAATTCCGAAGATGATTGATACCTTAAGCGATCGCTTTTTTATTTGGTTTAGTGGGATAAATCAAAATGCTCGTGTTATTCAAATTAATGTTTTTGCTAAGGTGAATAATCCTGGTTTGTACTTTGAGACTATTGAACGAGTTAATTTGGCAATTTTAAAGATAGTAGAAACAGAGGGGATTGAAATGTTATCTTCGGTGCCAATTGAAATTATTAGTGGTTTTGAGGCTAATTCACAACAAATTCAACCAGTGGAAAATTGATCTTTGCAAAATGCTGAGATAACTTAATTAAATTAGTCGCTCGCTGATAAAATCTGGGCTAGTTCTGGGGCAACTTTTTGCTCTAAATTTAAACTGGATACAGCCTTTTCAAAAGCAACTTTTGTCACCAGAAAAGCCTTGATTTCTTGTAGTTCCATCCAAGTTATCTCGCTGTTAATATAAGCTTTGGCGAGGGCGATAACTAAATCTTGATATTCGTTACCTTCCATCTCAGTCATCATGCGATGGTGAATATCAAATTTGCTATCAAAGCAGTGATACCAAGATTTGGGTTGTTGTTGGACGACCATTTTAAATAAAGCTTTTTCATCCCCATGACTGACGACGCGATCGCGATCGCTGGCGACAATTAACATGGGAGTATTAACTTGGCTGGCGGCTTGTTCGAGTAATTGCTGTCCGAGGTCGTAAAATAGTCGTAATCTGGGAATGGGAAAACCGTGGTAGCCAAAATTTCCTGACGCATCTTTGTTCGCCCATTCGTAATAAAAAGGTAAAATTTCTATTAATAAGTCAAGAGGTGGTAAACTACTACTCAGGTAAGGTGCAAATAAAAGTGCGCGATCGATAGTTTTGGGACTATTTAAAGCTAACCAACCTGTTAAAGTTGCGCCAGTGGATAAACCGCCAATGATAATTTTTTCTCCTAAGTTTTGGGCGATTTGTAACCAATCGCGAGCAAAGTTTTGATAAACTCGAATGTTAGTAGGTAAAGGTGGAGGGTTGTCGCCGTTCCAGTCTCCGGCTATACCATGACCGGGTTGCAAAGGCACTAAAACATTATATCCCGATGCAAACAAAGCTTTTCCCAAGGGCGCAAATTGGTATGGAGCTGCGGTAAAACCGTGGAAGAAAAGGCAAACTTTTGCTGTGGGATGAGGTTGAAGAAAGAAGCGAGAACGACATTGTTGGTTGCGGAGTGGTAAAGTTTGCTCGCGAGAGCGAACTTGTTCGAGAATTGTCGCGATTGTGGTAGCGTAGTTCGACATAAATAGATCGAATAAAATCTCGCCTCCTGATTCTAAATTTCTACCAGGGGCAACCACGAGCAGATTGCCCCTAACGGTTTTAACCTCTAGTTTTCTCAGACCAAACTCTGGTAGGTAGTCCCCAGATATAAATAAAGCCTTCTGCGGTTTTGTGGTCGAATTTGTCTCCAGCACCGTAGGTGGCTAAGTCAGGGGCGTAAATCGAATTTTCTGATTTGCGTCCGACTACGATCGCGTTACCTTTGAATAACTTGACTCGCACAGTACCCGTAACTCGTTCTTGGGTTTGGTCAATAAAGGCGTCGAGGGCTTCTTTTAAGGGGTTGTACCACAAGCCGCGATAAATTAATTGAGCGTAGGTGTCTTCAATTCCGCGTTTGTATTGGGTAACGTCGGCGGTAAGGGTTAAACTTTCTAAGTCGCGGTGAGCGTTAATTAAGACTAACAAAGCTGGTGCTTCGTAGATTTCCCGCGATTTTATCCCGACGACGCGATTTTCCATCATGTCGATGCGTCCGTAGCCGTGTTTGCCAACTAATTCGTTAAGTTGGTTAATTAATGTTACGGGATCGAGGCTTTGATTATTCAGGCTTGTGGGAACGCCTTTTTCAAAGCCAATATCGACGTATTCTGGTTGATCTGGAGTCTCGGCGACATCTTTCGTCATTAAAAAGATTTCTGCTGGGGGTTCCGTCATCGGATCTTCCAACGGACCTGCTTCAATCGAGCGACCGAGTAAGTTACGGTCGATACTGTAAGGAGAAGACTTTTTCACTGGTGCGGGAATGCCAAATTTTTCGCCGTAGGCGATCGTTTCTTCGCGTGTCATCCCCCATTCTCTTGCAGGTGCTAGCACTTTAATATTCGGATCGAGTGCCATAATACCCACATCAAAGCGCACTTGATCGTTTCCTTTCGCCGTACAACCATGTGCGACTGCATCCGCACCGTATTTATGCGCTGCTTCGACTAACATTTTTGCAATTAACGGACGAGCTAAAGCCGTTGACAGGGGATAGCGATTTTCGTACAGCGCATTGGCTTTAATCGCTGCAAAAGCGAATTCTTGAGCGAAAGTTTCCTTACCATCAATAACTAAAGATTCCGACGCTCCCGATTTTAAGGCTTTTTCTTTAATTGGACCGAGTTCTTCTCCCTGACCTAAGTCTGCGGCTAAGGCGATTACCTCTTCTATTCCCCACTCTTGTTTAAGATAGGGAATACAAACCGAGGTATCAACTCCACCAGAATAAGCAAGCACAACTTTATTAGCGCGACCCATAAACTTGTCACCATAGAAAAACGACTAATGGGCTATTGTATCTGGTAAAGGAATCGAAATGCGATCGCTACCAACGATCTCTGTCACCAGATTGTCAGCGATACTTGACTAATCTTCTTTGAACCACATTTTCCAGGTTGCCCCGAAACCCGCAGTTAGTCCCGCAATTAAACCAAAACTCATCCCTTCTAGCTGTTTCACAAGCGGATCTTTGGTGACGCATTCTTCAGTTGGTTCAACGACACATTGATTAATTTGCGCTTGACTGGAGACGCCACCAAAAACGATTCCTAATGTGGCACAAATGGTAAAGAAGGCTAAATGACGATTGATTTTTCTATCCATAGATAGATGCTCATTGCTAAAGGTTATTCTTATTTTGCCCAGAACTACCTAATTTAGCAACATCCGGGCGATAATTGTCGCCAATTGTGCTATTTCAGCGCGATCGCCGCGCTTAGTTTTTCCCTAGCTTCTCTCACTCTACCAATAATTCTCGACTGTTCGTAACCAGCAGTTTGCAAATTCTTTAAACAATCTTCAGCTTTTTCTGCTGGAATTGTTGCTAGCAAACCGCCGGAAGTTTGCGGATCGAAAAGTAACTGATATGCAGCTAAATTTCTAAATTGCTCGGCATTTTCTAGATAACTAGCAGCACGAAGATTCTGGGTTTGTAAAGAACTCATAATTCCTCGCTTAATTGTTTCCATCGCTCCTGGTAAAATTGGAATAGTTTCTAGATTTAATTCTACGCTAAATCCAGCAGCTTTTACCATTTCTAATAAATGTCCTAATAAACCAAATCCGGTAATATCTGTACAAGCTGTTGCTGAATGTTCGCTAAATATTTTTGCTGCTTCTTGGTTACTCAGCAACATTGAGTTAACTGCTGTTTCAATCCAGCTTCCTTTGGCTTGATAGCGCAGATCTGCCGCAAAAAGAGTACCCGTACCAATTGCTTTGGTAAGAATTAGTAATTCACCTGGTTTCATCCCACTTTTACGCCATAATTTCTCTTCTGTTACTAAACCATTACAATTTAAACCAAAAGCTAATTCTGTACCTTCGGTTGTATGACCGCCAACCAAAACAGTTTGTGATTTTTCTAGTACTTGAATCGCCCCGGAAAGGAGTTGCCAAAGAGTTGCTTCGCTGGCTTTTTCTGCTGCGTAGGGAAGCGTGACTACTGCTAAAGCAGTTTGCGGTTTTGCACCCATTGCAAAAAGATCGTTAAGACAGTGATTAGTCGCGATTTGACCAAAAATAAAAGGATCGTTAATTAAACTGCGGAAATAATCGATTGTCTGGACGATTAATTGATTTGCTGGTACGGAAATAACTGCTGCGTCGTCAGGTGAATTTAGCCCGATAATAATATTACTAGTTTGGTTGATTTTTAGCTGTTGTAAAACTCGTTCGAGGACGTTACTACTAACTTTTGCTCCGCAACCAGCACAACGCATTATTTCGTTATTTAAAGATCCTTGTTTAACTTGTTTTTTTGTGGTAAAATTAGCATTCATATCTGGTAAATCATGGAAGCGAGCCATAAATTTACGGTCAAGATAATCTTTCCAAACCCAGATAAGAGAAGATTGCCAGCCGAAGATACTCCAAGACGCGATCGCGCATTTATTTCCAGTTCCAATTAAACTTAAATAACGCTTTTGTGGTTGATAAGTAACGAGGGATTTGCCTGTAATAATTCGCTGTAAATTTTTCAACAATGGCTTAGCCATTCTCACCGCAAAAACTCCAGCTTTAGGACGAGAATAATTTTTCATCGTCGCAATATCGCCAGCCGCAAAAATATGCGAATGAGAAACAGATTGTAGCGTATCTTTAACCAAGATAAAACCTTTCGAGTCGGTAGCTAATCCGGAAGCGGAAAGCCAATCTGGTGCAGATGCTTGCGTTACCCAAATTGCGCGATCGCAGCCAACTTTTAAGCCAGATTCGCAAATTATTTTGTCGGGAAATACTTCAGTTACATTTTCTGATAAATGCAGTTTAATTTGACGAGCTTGGCAAACTTTTTCTAAGCCTTTGCTAACCCAACTATTATGATTAGATAATAATTCTTTGCCGCGATGAAAAATGTGCATAGTCAACTTCTTTCCTGGCATAATTTTTTCAAGGCGAGTTTGAGCATTTAAAGCTAATTCAACACCACCTGCACCGCCACCGATAATCGCCAAAGAAAGAGGTTTTTCTGGCTGGTTAGCTACTTCTGTAAGTAAATTATCCCAAGCTTGTAAAAATTTCCATACTGGTTTAGCAGGAATTGCATATTTTGCTGCACCAGATACAGAACTTGTAGCGGGAGTGCTGCCAATATCAATTGATAAGTAATCAAAGTAAACCCGAGGATGGTTAGTACAAATAACTTGATTTTTTGCCAAGTCTAAACCAACAGCTTTATCGAGATAAAATTGTGCCTTAGCGAAGCGACAAAGACGTTGTAAATCGATATGAGACTCGTCAAAAGTGTAGAAACCTGCAATCAAACCAGGTAACATCCCGGAATAGGGAGTATGAGTAGTATCGCTGATAAGAGTTAAGCGGATACCTGGAAGAGGAGACATAACCCACATCAAAAGCGCGATCGCGTGGCTGTGTCCGCCGCCAATTAGCACTAAATCTTTTATAATCGGATCGGTTGTTGCTTGCATCGCGAGTGAGTGGCTGAGCTAGGAATTGCATAACTACCTAAATAATAACTGCTAAAGTAATAACTGTCAGCGCAATTTTCTCCTCAAATCCCCAGGATGACTAATAAGCGATCTTCAAGCAAAAATCTTTTTATCTTAGTAGTTGGTTAATTTTCCTTCTCGAGGAAGATTTCTTCGCTGTGTTCGCTAACTTAAACTATTTATATACTGCCTTAAGGCACAATTTTAGGAAAAATAAATTCTTAGGTAATTGAAATGATAAAAGCCGTAATTTTTGACGTAGATGGCACCTTAGTAGACACAGTTGATTTACACGCCCAAGCATGGCAAAAAGCTTTTGCTAAATACGGTTATGAGATTTCTTTAGCTGAATTACGCCAGCAAATAGGTAAAGGAAGTGAATATATTATTCCCGTGTTTATTTCTCAAGCTGAGTTTGAAGAAAAAGGTGAAGATATCGCGGAATATCGGAAGGAATATTTTCAAAATGAGTTGATGTCTCAAGTGCGTCCTTTTGAGAAAGTGCCGGAATTATTTAAACGTATCAAAGCCGATAGCAAAAAGGTTGTTTTGGCGACTTCAGCCCGAAAAACTACTTTAGAAACTTATAAAAAATTGCTTAAAATTGACGATCTAGCTGACGGCGCAACTGCAAAAGACGATGTAGAAAAATCGAAGCCAGAACCGGATATTTTTGCCGCAGCTTTAGCAAAATTATCTGGTATTAGTGCTGAAGAAGTAATTGTGGTTGGCGATAGTCCATACGATGCAATAGCGGCAGGTAAAATTAATTTACGCACTGTTGGCGTACTTTGTGGTGGTTTTTCAGAGGAGGTATTACGAGAAGCTGGTTGTATAGCAATTTATCAAAATCCAGCAGATTTGTTAGCAAATTATGTCGAATCTCCTTTAGCAGAAAATTAGAGAGTTTTGAGGCGATTTGAGGGTAAATTTTCCGGGAACTTAGAAAATAGTAATAACTAAAACGCCGGCAATCATAACTGCTGCACCTGTTGCTCTTGCTTTGATACCTTGTTCGTGAAAAATTAAGTAACCAAGTAGCACGGTAATTAAAGCACTAAGTCTTTTAACTGAGATGACATAAGCAACTAAAGTCATACTAATTGCTTGCATTTGCAACAAAATTGCTGCACCTTGAAATAAGCCGATAGGAATCAAAGTAAGTAAATTTTGCGGGATTTGTTTAAGGCTATGTTTAGCTTTAAATAACATAATTGGTAACATAGCGATAGCAATAAAACTGTAGTTAGCGATCGCCCAAAATGTCGGTGAGGAATTTTCTATTCCTAGCTTGTCAACTGCTGAGGTGATACTCCAAATAAAAGCTACTAGCAACATTAGTTTCGATCCTTTTTCCGTTACCAGTGCTTTTAAGGGAACGAGGTAGCCTTTTTCTTTTTCTTTTAAGTTGAGAATATACGAACCAATGACAATTAAGAAAATGCCAATTGCATCAATCCAGGTGGGATATTCTCCGATGATTAAGGGAGAAGTAATTAACAAAAATAAAGGCGTAAAAGCAATTAAGGGAATGGCAATTGATAAGTCAGAAATTTTTATAGCTTTGATAAAAAAAATGATTGCCACAATATTCAAACTTCCTCCTATTAAGAGGGCAAGTTCAAATTTACTTCCTAACTCAGGAATTTGAATAAAAAATAACAGGGGAAGTAACAGAGGTAAAGTAAAAAACATTAACGCCCAAGAAACAATATATTCGTTAATATTTTTTAAGC
This sequence comes from Oscillatoria salina IIICB1, assembly GCF_020144665.1. Taxonomy (NCBI): domain Bacteria; kingdom Bacillati; phylum Cyanobacteriota; class Cyanophyceae; order Oscillatoriales; family Oscillatoriaceae; genus Oscillatoria; species Oscillatoria salina. The sequence continues at coordinate 17,941 of NZ_JAAHBQ010000034.1, forward strand.
CGTACTTGCTAGTTACATCTTTCAAAGATTCAAAAATAGCCGTCAAACTGGCAAAAAGAAACCAAAGCATAATTAAAATTAAGAGATGAATAGTTGAAATTTTACTTGGTATTGCCAAGCAAAAAAAATCAACAATTTGCAGGGTTATGTTAGCGATGTTACACTCGATTTAACACCTTCCGAAAAGAAGATTATGCAAACTGCTGATGTATGCGTACAGGTGCGGTGAAAGTACAATCAAGTGTCAAAAGTGGGAAATTACTGAAAATTAATTTAGCTAGTCATCGTCAAAAATATAGATAAATTAAGACTTATGTCGCCCTCCCACGGTGCAGATTTCTTCTTCAGATATCTTTATATAGTTGGGGTGCTTGGCTTAGTTGGATTAGTTTAGTTTAATCTCGGATACAGTTTTTCCCAAGCTAACTTAGGCTTGAGAGCGAACTGGTTTGAGTAGAATTCTCGTGATTTACAAAAAATGATTTATTATTTAGAAGAAATAGTAAATGAAGTATTAAAACTTTAATAAAAATAAAAAAAAAGTTACAAATCAACCCAAGATTTCCAGCATCAAACAATGAATTTTAGCGATCGCCTACCACAAGCACTCGGATTAAATGCCAGCAAACAAGCCGCGCTAGGACTGATTATACTTATGGCTGCGGGGTTTGCAGGTAATTATTTACGTTGGTCGTTTTTTTTTCACATCGACTTTATTTTCGGGACGATCGCTGTATGGTTGGTAGTCTGTCTTTACGGAAAATCCTGGGGGATCGTCGCTGCACTAATTGCGAGTAGTTGTACCTACTTACTTTGGTTGCATCCCTACGCGATCGTTATCTTTACCTGCGAAGCAATCTTTGTCAGTTACTTATTTCACCGACGCAAGCAAAACATTCTTTTACTCGATGGCATTTATTGGCTAATCATCGGAATGCCTTTAATTTGGTTTTTTTACGCTCATGTATTACAAGTAGAACCGATTCAAGCACGAATAATTCTCTTAAAACAACCTGTAAACGGCATTTTTAACGCTCTCATTGCCAGCTTAATGCTTAACTATTTACCTATCCACAAATGCTTAGATCGTCCGCCCAAACTTAGTAATCTTAGCCTCCGTCAAACATTATTTAACCTCCTGGTAGCCTTTGTCTTTTTTCCCACCCTCGGCTTCATGGCTTGGGATAGCCATCGTGTGGTTGATAACATCAAAACCTCAGCCCAACAAGAACTTAATGCTGTCTCAACTCAGTTAATAAATGAAATCGAAACTTGGCAGCAGAAACATCTACAAGCCTTAAGAAAATTAGCGGAAATTTCTCCATTATCTTTCCGGGAGCGATTACTAACTTGGCAGGCAAATATCCAAATAACTAAAGCTATTTTACCAGATTTTGAGAACATTTATTTAGTGGATTCAGCAGGAAAAATTCGAGTATCAACTTCAGCAATTCAAACCAATTTTCCTAAAAAAATTAACCTATCTTCAGCCCAAATATCAATTACTGAAAGCAAGAATCTTTCCGAAAAAAGACTTATTTTGACTGTAGCGACAGACCAGCAAAAACGCAATTTTATTATTGGTGAAATCAATCTCAATACCTTAGAAAAAATTCTCAAATTAAACACTAACGAACAAGGAAGAGAAATTACTCTCGTAGATCCAAACCAGAGGGTTATAGCTAGTACCAGAAGCAATCTGCAAAGGCAACAAACTTTCGCTCGCCGTCAGGATGGCGAAATTCAACCTTTGAAAGCCCAATCCAGCTATCATTGGTTGCCAACTACAGGCAGTCCCATATTTATGGTACGGTGGACAAACTCCTTTTTTGTCCGGGAATCTTTAATCGCTAACGAGATACCTTGGACATTAATTGTTGAAGTTCCTGCTGCACCCCACGTCCGCTATATCGAACAAGTATATACTAAAGATTTACTAGTTTTAATTGTTATTTCTAGCTTGGCTTTAATCATCGCTGAATTAATTTCTCGTCGTCTTGTCGCTCCTCTTTACCAACTAGCAAAAGTAACTACTAATTTACCTCATAAACTTTTAGAAAGAGAATTAATTCGCTGGCCCCAATCTCAAATTACCGAATTAGCTTCTTTAGTGGATAATTTTCGCTTAATGTCAGTAGCACTCGCCCAAAAATTCCGCGAAATCCATGCTGCTAAAATCTTGCTAGAGCAACGAGTTGCCGATCGCACTCAAGAACTATTAGCAACAAATCGCGAATTAGAAGCAGAAATTAGAGAACGCCAGCAAGTAGAAGCCGCATTGCGAGAGAGTGAAGAAAGATTTCGGCAAATGGCAGAAAATATTAACGAAGTATTTTGGATGAAAGACCGCGATCGCTACACTAATCTTTATACCAGTCCTGCTTACGAAACAATTTGGGGTCGTAGCTGTGCTAGTTTATACCGCGATCCTACTTCTTACCTCGATGCTATTCATCCAGAAGATCGCGAACAAGTAGTCAAAGCCCTGAAGAAGAAATCGATCGGTGACTATAACGAAGAATATCGCATTATCAAGCCTGACGGTTCTGTGCGTTGGATTTGGGATCGCGCTTTTCCGATCGCCAACTCTAAGGGTGAAGTATATCGCATCGTTGGAGTTGCCCGAGATATCACCGATCGCAAACTAGCAGAAGCCCAATTATTACGCAACGCCTTTTACGATCCTCTCACAGAATTACCCAACCGTTCCTTATTTATGGATCGCCTCAAACAAGCGATCGCCCGCACTCAACGAGAACTAAAACGTCGCTTTGCGGTACTTTTCCTCGACTTAGATCGCTTCAAAATCGTTAACGACAGTTTAGGACATTTAGTTGGCGATCGCCTCCTGATCGAAACCGCCCAACGACTCCAAACTTGTTTGCGTCCCGGAGATACTGTCGCCCGATTCGGTGGCGATGAATTCGCTATCTTATTAGATGATGTCAAAGATGTCGGTAAAGCTATCTTAGTTTGCGAACGCATTCAAAAAGCATTAGAATCACCTTTTTTCTTGGACAGCTACGAAGTTTTCACCACTGCTAGTATCGGGATCGCTTTAAGTACCAAAAACGATCGCCAACCAGAAAACTTGCTTCGAGATGCTGATACTGCCATGTATCGTGCCAAAGCCAAAGGAAAGGGTCATTATGCTATTTTCGATCCCACTATGTACAACCAAGTTGTTGAGTTGTTGCGAGTCGAAACCGATCTAAGAAAGGCAATCGAAAGACAAGAATTGCAAGTTTACTATCAACCAGTTATCTGCTTAAAAACTGGCAAAATTATCGGTTTTGAAGCCTTAGTTCGCTGGCAACATTCCCAACAAGGATTAATTTCTCCAGCAGCTTTTATTCCCATTGCTGAAGAAACCGGACTCATAGTTTCGATCGGACAATGGGTATTAGAAGCATCTTGTCGTCAACTGCTCGAATGGCAAGAAAAATTTAGCTTCTCCAGAGATTTGATTATGAGCGTCAATCTTTCCCCGAAACAATTTTGCCAGCGAAGCTTGGTTGCCGAAATCGACAAAATTATGCAAAAAACTAGGATTAATGCCAAAAACTTAAAATTAGAAATTACCGAAAGTGGCATTGTTGAAAATGCCGACTCTGCCGCCCAAATCTTAGCTCATTTGAAAAACTTAGGCGTACAATTGTGTATTGACGACTTTGGTACTGGTTACTCATCTTTGAGTCGCTTGCATCAATTTCCCATCGATACTTTGAAAATCGATCGCTCATTTGTGAGCAGAATGGAACGAGAAAGTGAAGGCATCAAAATAGTTCAAGCGATCGTCACTCTTGCTCATAACCTGGGTATGGATGCGATCGCCGAAGGAATAGAAACACAAATGCAGCTAGAACAACTAAAAGCTTTGCAATGCGAACAAGGACAAGGTTACTTTTTTGCCAAACCTTTAGATAATAAAGCAGCAGAAGAATTATTAGCAAAATCACCACAATGGTAAAATTAAACTTTGCTCGTTAATTGAAAAATTCTTCACTAAAAAATAACCAGATGAAACGCCGACAGTTTGTTACCAATAGCGCGATCGCTGCCACTAGTACGGTCGCGATCGCTGCTTGCAACCAAAATACCACCACAACCACCACTGGTAGCTTACCCAGAATAGACTGGCGCATGGCAACCAGTTGGCCCCAATCCCTCGATACAATCTTCGGCGGCGCAGAAACCGTTTGTCAACGAGTTAGCGAAATGACTGACGGACGTTTCACGATCGCGCCCTTCGCGGCTGGCGAAATTGTCGGCGGCTTAGAAGTTTTGGACGCAGTCCAAAGCGGCGCCGTCGAATGCGGACATACTGCTAGTTACTACTACGTTGGCAAAAATCCCGCCCTCGGTTTTGGTACCGCAATCCCCTTTGGCTTCACCCCCCAACAACAAAATGCTTGGCTATATCACGGCGGCGGTTTAGAAGCCATGCGAAAAATTTATTCTGACTTTCAAATCATTAACTTCCCCGCCGGAAATACCGGAACCCAAATGGGCGGTTGGTTTAAGCGACAAATCAACTCCATTAGCGATCTCAATGGCTTAAAAATGCGTATTCCTGGATTAGGCGGACAAGTAATGTCTCGCTTAGGAGTTAACGTTCAAGTCTTACCCGGAGGCGAAATTTTCCTCGCTTTAGATCGCGGCGCGATCGACGCCGCCGAGTGGGTTGGACCCTACGACGACCTCAAATTAGGCTTGAACGAAGCCGCCAATTTCTATTACTATCCTGGTTGGTGGGAACCAGGAGCAACTTTAGAAGTCCAAGTCAATCAATCTGCTTGGGAGAGATTGCCTCAAGAGTACCGCCAAGTCCTGGAAACTGCTACCTATGAAGCTAATCTAAATATGCTTTCTAAGTATGATGCTTTGAACGGAGAAGCACTACAAAAAATCCTTGCTGGTGGCACTCAACTAACTGCTTATCCCCAAGACGTTTTGGCAGCAGCACAAAGAGAATCTTTCGCTCTCTATGAAGAAAATGCCAGTCAAGATGCCTCTTTTCGAGAAGTTTACGAACAGTGGCAAAATTTCCGCCAACAAGTTTCTGAGTGGAATAGTCTTAATCAATTAACTTTTGAAAATTTTGTCGTCCAAAATTCGGTTTAATTATTAACAACTATGCCCCAAATATTAATTACAGGCGGAAGTGGTTTTTTAGGTGGAAATCTTTGTCAACTCGCTAAACAAAACTGGCAAGTGTATGCAACTTATAACCAGCACAAAATTGCTCTTGACGACGTGAATTTCTTGCCAACTGACTTAACAGATTTTACTCAACTTAAACTTCTGTTTGCTGAAATCAAACCAGCAGCAGTTATTCACACTGCCGCCCAATCTCAACCTAACTATTGCCAAACTCATCCCGACGAATCATTTCTAATCAACGTCACTGTTTCTCATAATATTGCTGGTTTATGTGCAGATTATGCTATACCTTGTATTTTTACTTCTACAGACTTAGTATTTGATGGTTTAAATGCTCCCTATCGCGAAACTGATTCTACCACTCCAATTAATACTTATGGCGAGCAAAAAGTTTTGGCTGAAACAGGAATGTTAGAACGCTATCCCCAAACAGCAATTTGCCGAATGCCGTTAATGTTCGGTCAGGCTACCCCGACAGCTTCTAGTTTTATTCAACTATTTCTCAAAGCACTACAAGACGGTAAAAATTTAAGTCTATTTACTGATGAATTTAGAACCCCAGTAAGCGGTAAAACTGCTGCTCGGGGCTTATTATTAGCTTTAGCAAAAAAAGTTACAGGTATTTTACATCTAGGAGGAAAAGAGCGCATTTCTCGCTATGATTTTGGTTGCTTAATGGCAGAAATTTTTGGTTTTTCTCAAAAGCAAATTACTCGTTGTTTGCAACGAGATGTCCCGATGGCTGCACCAAGACCATCTGATGTTTCTTTGCACAGCGAAAAAGCTTTTAGTTTGGGATATCAACCTCCATCTTTGCGAACCGAGTTACTAGAGGTTAGAAACTGCGGCTTGGGGAGACAAGGAAGAGGGGGATGAGGGGGATAAACTGGTTGCTGTTCGGCGATCGCCCTATCCCCAAAAATCTCTTTGCCAAAAAAAAAATTCAAAAGGGGGTGACACACCCCACCCCAGTTGTGCTATAATCTGTTATATTGATGCACCCTGATGATCGGGAGGGTCACATTCTGTGGCTCTCTTTTTTGTCTCTGTCTATCTTACGTGCCGAGAAGAGCCTTCAAAGAAGTATAAATGGCTTGTTAAGGTCAAAAGATCGCGTCTGGGAAAAATGTCTTTACCCTATTAAGTCATTTTACCCGATCGTTTTGTATTCTACCATAACCCCCTGCTTTTAACCCCATCTAAATCAAGGATTTTAGATGCAGACTGCACAAAAGGTTTAGTTCAATATTAGAGCAATTGAAAATAAAAGGCAACAAACTTTTTAGCTGTTATAGATCCTAATATATATAAGTAAAATTTTCACTTAATGAATATAGTCCGCATTGGCGGGCTAATTTTTTTAGTAATAATACTTGAGAAAGACGAACAGCAAATTTAATTCAATTTTGTACTCATTTAGATTTATTTCTCTTGCTAGAAGCACGATGCTTTCTAGAAATTTAAATTAAAAGTAATTGACGTAAGGAGATGATAGTTATGAAACGTTTATTTTTAGGAACTTTGTCTGTGTTAATGTTGTCTGCGGCGGGTATTCCTGCGGCTCAAGCAGAAGTTAATCAAGATAGTTCAATTCAATCTTATGGCTATTCCGAGCAGGAATATCGCACAACTCCTTTTGATTTGATGGGTAATGCTTATAATGGTGCTTATGAAGAAATGGGTATTTCTAGTGGCACAAATTTACTGAGAGATTATCAAGCAGGAATGGTGACTGCTGAGGATATTGTGACGGCTGGTATTCGCGATGGCGATATTCCCGCACAAGCTTTACAAGATCCAGAATATGTAGGTAAAGTTAAGCGTCAGCTTGATGTTTTGAGTAGAGATGTTTAGGTTTGAAAAAAATACTTCTCTATGTAATAGATTACTCTAAAGATTTACCTTTTCCTCATCCTAGAGAATGAGGAATTTTTGTATAAATCTTCTCAAGCAGAAATTAAGCGATCTGAAACAAAATTCCTTAGCGAACTTTGTTTGCACCTACTTGTTCGCGCCGTGTTTCCGTAGGAGAAGTGAGAACGGCTCCGCCGAATGGGCGAAACTAAATAATATGCGGATGGCGAGATTTGAACTCGCACAGCTTTCGCCACACGCCCCTCAAGCGTGCGTGTCTACCGTTCCACCACATCCGCAAAAACATAGCTTTGTTTAATATATCACATCAAAAACGAGTTTTGGGTTAAACAGGAGAAATTATTTATGAGGAGCGATCGCTAAAAATAGTTAAGATAGTGGCAGAAGGCTCGCTCTCGTCTTGGGGCTGAGGTCGTGTCTGTTGGTTATTTGCCCGGTCGTATTTGTCTGGAAAATGAATTTATCTCTAAAAGAAAATAACAATATATTAATCCGACCCCTACTATATCGCGATTGGGAGGTGGTAGAGTCTCTTGTTGCTGAGGATCGCCCTGAAGATGGTAATGGTGCTTCGGTAGCTCATCGCCAACTAGAAAATCTCCGTCGCTGGTATGGAATACTTAAGTTGTTAAGTTTTTTTCCTAATCCTTGCCAACATGACCTTTGCGTGTATGTCGCTGAGTTAGAAGGAACGGTTTGCGGTTTAATTCAAGTTGCACCCTTCAACAAAACTCGCAGCACTTGGCGGGTTGAGCGGGTAATTGTCGCTCCTGGGGCTTCTCAATTAGATGTGGGCTCTCAATTATTGCGTCACTGTTTTGAAACGATTTGGGAAGCGCGTACTTGGATTATTGAAGTTAATGTTAATGATAGCAGCACCTTGGCATTATACCGACAAAATGGCTTTCAGCCCCTAGCACAAATGACTTATTGGGCGATCGCTGCGGAGTTGTTAGCGGATTTGGCTGCACAAGAGCCAGATTTGCCTAATCTCTTACCAGTTAGCAATGCTGATGCTCAACTATTGTATCAGTTAGATACTGTTTCTATGCCGCCACTGCTACGCCAAGTTTTCGATCGCCACATCCTCGATTTCAAAACTAGCTTTTTGAATGCTTTCTTAACTAATGTTAGACAGTGGTTAAACCATTCTCAAAAAATTAGTAGCTATGTCTTCGAGCCACAACGTAAGGCAGCGATCGGTTATTTTAAACTACAATTGGCTCACAATAACAGCCAACTGCATCAAGCACAGCTAACTGTTCATCCAGCTTACACTTGGTTATATCCTAAGTTACTTTCGCAAATGGCGCAGATTGTGGTTCAAACTTCGCCCCATCATGCTTTACAATTAGCTTCTGCTGATTATCAACCGGAGCGAGAAGAATATTTGGAAAAAATTGGTGCTAATCGCATCGAACATACTTTATTAATGTCTCGTTCGGTTTGGCATAAACTAAGGGAAACTAAGCCAGTTTCTCTCGAAGGTTTGCAACTGTCTGAGGTACTCCAAGGTTTACAACCCGCACGCACTCCGATTCCAACTCGGATGTCTTGGCTAAAATCAGTTACAAAGTTACCAAATAATAGTAAACTAGATATTTCTACTTCAGAATCAACTCTGAATAATTCGAGTTCTCAAAATGATTCAGCACCGACTGAGACAAATGAATCAACAGAAAATGGTCATCTGAGCTAATTAATGAGCAAAATTTCGGCACTAGGATTAGATGTTGGCAAAAAACGCATTGGTGTTGCGGGATGCGATGGCTTAGGTTTGATTGCGACTGGTTTGACGACGATTAAACGTAGTTCTTTTAATCAAGATGTGGAACAATTAAGTCAGTTAGTTGCAGAACGCGAAGTAAATGTCCTGGTAGTTGGTTTACCTTATGCTCTGAATGGATCTTTAGGATACCAAGCGCAACAAGTGCAGAAGTTTGCTCAAAGAGTCTCAGCCGCTTTAAGTTTACCTGTAGAGTATGTAGATGAAAGATTGACTTCGATTGAAGCTCAAGGGTTAATTATCGCTCAGGGTGGCTCTCCTTCTCGTAATAAAGCACTGATCGATCGCAAAGCTGCGGCGATTATTTTACAACAGTGGTTGGACGAACGCCGCTCGGCAAAATAGTTAAGTTTTTTATTCTTGACATTAAAATAAAAAGGTGGTAAGAGATTACAGCGATCGCGTAGTTATTGAAGACCTCGGCAGACAATCTTCCACTATTTAAGAATCGAATGATAACATGGAAAATTGCGGCAGAAAATAACATCGAGTTGAGAATACTATGAGTCTGACACAACAACGCAAACAAGAATTAATGTCTGAATATCAGGTTCACGAAACTGATACAGGTTCGGCGGATCTGCAAGTGGCAATGCTTACCGAAAGAATCAATCAACTGACAAAACACCTCCAAGCGAATAAACAAGATCATTCTTCTCGTCGAGGCTTGTTAAAAATGATCGGTCGTCGTAAGCGTCTGTTATCTTACATTCAAAAGCAAAATCGCGATCGCTATAAAAATTTGATTACTCGTTTGGGCATTCGCGGTTAAAAAAATAAGGTATAGTTATGGTTTCTGAATCCGAAGAACGAGATCGCTTACCGTTTGAACCTCGTCAGAAGAAGAAAAAAACACCGAAAAAAGCACCAACTGCAACTCCAGCAACTACGGAAAAACCGAACAAAAGCCGATCTGATGCTCAATTAAAGGGCGCTGTCCCGGAAGTGGTCAGTAAGCGGATGATCCGCCGGATGGCTTTGTTTTGCGGGATTCCTACGGTTTTGGGAATCGGCTCTTTTATCGTCAGCTATTTTATTGTCAGCAAAGATTGGTTCGATTTGCCAACAGTAGCGGTACTGTTGATAAGTATGGCATTCTTTGGTTTAGGTGTTGTCGGTTTGAGTTATGGCATCTTTTCCGCTTCCTGGGAAGAAGAAAGAGTCGGCAGTTGGTTGGGTTTTGCCGAGTTCAAAACGAACTTTGGACGCACAGTTGCCGCTTGGCGATCGCAACGACAAGAGGCAAAAGGAGACTAAAGAAACTATTAGCGAAAGTTTATCCTTGGGCTTCGGCAACGTAAACTTAAGATAATTGGCGATTCTCAACGAATTTGCTCCGAAACAGTTTCATAAATCACTAAATTTACTCATTAGGAAATTTTGCCATGATTGTAGTTATGAAGGTTGGTTCCCCAGAAGCCGAAATTGAGCGCATTAATTCGGAGTTTGAAGACTGGGGTTTGACTCCCGAGAAAATTGTCGGTAAGCACAAAGTTGTCATTGGTTTGGTGGGCGATACCGCCGCCCTCGATCCTTTGCAAATTGAGGAAATTAGCCCTTGGATTGAGCAAGTTTTACGGGTAGAACGTCCTTACAAACGGGCTAGTCGCGAGTTTCGTCACGGTGAAGCTAGCGAGGTGATTGTTTCTACTCCCGAAGGTCCGGTTATTTTCGGCGAACATCATCCAGTAGCGATCGTTGCTGGTCCTTGTTCGGTGGAAAACGAGCAGATGATTGTGGAAACGGCAAAACGCGTCAAAGCGGCTGGGGCGAAGTTTTTGCGCGGTGGGGCTTACAAACCTCGGACTTCTCCTTATTCTTTCCAAGGTCACGGTGAAAGTGCGCTGGATCTGTTGGCTGCTGCGAGGGATGCTAGCGGGCTGGGAATTATTACTGAGGTAATGGATACTGCTGATGTGGAAAAGGTTGGCGAAGTTGCTGACGTGCTACAAATCGGCGCCAGAAATATGCAAAATTTCCCTTTGTTGAAGAAGGTGGGAGCGCAGGATAAGCCTGTGTTACTGAAGCGGGGAATGTCGGCGACGATTGAAGAGTGGCTGATGGCTTCGGAATATGTTTTGGCTGCGGGAAATCCGAATGTGATTTTGTGCGAACGGGGAATTCGGGCTTTCGATCGCCAGTATGCTCGCAATACTCTCGATTTGGCGGCGATTCCTGTGTTACGCGAGTTGACTCATTTACCGATTATGATCGATCCGAGTCACGGTACCGGACGGGCTGAGTATGTTCCGACGATGGCGATGGCAGCGATCGCGGCTGGTTGCGATGCTTTGATGATTGAAGTTCATCCTAACCCGGCGAAGGCTCTTTCTGATGGGCCTCAGTCTTTGACTCCAGAACGTTTCGACCGTTTGATGACTGAGTTGTCGGCGATCGGTAAGGCTGTTAATCGTTGGCAAGAACCTGCGACGGTTTTGGCTTAGTTTTCGTTTTTTTGATGTAGAGGCGCGTTATACCACGCCTCTGCATATTTTTTTGTTTTTCGTTACAAATCTTTGTTAAATTCCTTTGTATGTAGAGGTGTAGTAGTCCTACATCTCTACATATTTTTTATTGTTTCCCGTTTCCATTAATTCAACTTCCGAAGAAGTCGTAAGGGCGATACGAAGAGACCAAAAGAAAAGGAAGGGTCTTGTTTCCATTAATTCAACTTCCGAAGAAGTCGTAAGGCTTTGCCTTCTGGAAATTTGTGGTGAAATACTGGGCGTTTCCATTAATTCAACTTCCGAAGAAGTCGTAAGCCGAGAAATTTTATCCAATGGTTCAAAAGCCGCAATTGTTTCCATTAATTCAACTTCCGAAGAAGTCGTAAGCGAAATTATATCAGGTTGTAAATGGTGCCGAACAAGTTTCCATTAATTCAACTTCCGAAGAAGTCGTAAGAGGGTGGATCTAGAACCCCCTTGATAAAAGGATTATACCCCCCAAAATTCCCGGGGTCAAGCAACTAGCCAAATAATTGATAAAAATTATCATTAATCTCCTTCATTGGGAAGCTGAAATCAATACAGGATAAGGCATTCAAGGGGGTCTACGTAAGAATAAGGTTTTCAGCGATTTGTCAACCCCCTCGAAAATGCAGTGACATTCTCTAAAACTGTAATCTGTGATGAGCGCGTTGGAGAACATCACCTTCGGCTTCTTGGGGGTACTTAGGACAGTCTATTTGTTCTCCAGTTGAAAGAAAAGCAAACCTATCTAATTCTACATCAATCCCAATACTATTAGCTTCTGTAGGGATAACTAGAGCGAGCGATTTTCTACACGAATTTGTTAATTTGTCAATAAGTAAATACTCTTTGTAAAACGCGATCGCCACTTGCTAAAATTACTTAACTGTTATATACTTAAAACTGAAAATCACTGCATTAACTCTTATCGTTTGCTTACGAGAAACTACTGGCAATATATATGAAAAAATCTTTGGGTTTTAAGTATTATCTCGGATGGATTTTCAAGTGAATAATGAATAATTTATTAGTCAAGTAAATTCATCTCAGCGACCATGAAAGAAGTTTTTAGCTTAATCAAAGAAAAAAATTGCCAACTTGCTCAACTACCTTTATTTGAGTTCATGCAAGATCGGAGCATACATCCAGCACAAAGGTTAGTTTTTGCTCCTTGTTTAATACCCTTAGTTATGGGTTTTGCGGATTTGTGGAAAGAAGTTTTCCGAAAAGAACCAACAAACAATCCCATGCAACAAATTCTTAACAAACATACTTACGAAGAAGAAAATCATTGGGAATGGTTGCTAGAAGACTTAAAAAAATTGGGCTTAGACCCCTCAGAAAATTATACTGATACAGTAAGATTTCTTTGGGGAGAAGAAACCCAGAAAACTCGCCAAGTTTGTTTTATTCTTCACCAATTTGCCAATCAAGAAAATCCGGTTTTCAAGCTAGTCGTCGCCGAAGTAGCAGAAGTCACAGCAAATTTATTTTTCTCAATAACTCAGAAAGTAGCTTGGGAACTTGAGGAAATAACTAAACAAGAATATCCATATTTCGGAGATTGTCATCTAAATAGTGAGGCAAACCACAACATTAACAAGACAGAAGTGATCGATGGTTTTGAAGCAATAGAACTGACCGAACAAGAGCGTCAGTTAGCTTTTGAGATAGTTGAAAAAGGATTTGAAGCTTATACAGAAGCAATCAATGAATGGTTCGTATATGCTCAAAAACATCAAAGATCGCCATCCTTGCAAGTTGCATAATTAAGATGGTTCATAAATAATGAAGTGACATTTGGCTTTATACTTAGTTTCCCTTAAGTTAAAGCCAAATGCACAAGCTATAGCAAGCGAACAGTAAACAGCGATCGCCGCCTATGGTAGCACTGAATTCCTAATTCCCGTTCCTTTGCCAACAGTTTTAGTCGGAAAAAATAGCTCAAATAACCCTCTCACCAGGGATTCCCGATCGAGGTGAAAGCACTCCAGTAGTAAGGATGGGATAAATCGCGACTGTTTTCCTTTTCTACCTCTGAATCTAAGGGAAATTCTCGTTTGCTAGTCACGAGATTTCCAGTTTCCAAACGCACTCTCCCGTCCAACATCGCCAATTGTGCTTGTCGTAGCGCTTCTAATTTAGTCGGCGTATCTCGAAGTTGCTGGTAAAATTCTGACATCAACGCTAGCGTACCAATGTCATTGATATACCACAAACTTGCCACTACTGACTTCACTCCTGCTTGCACCGCCGAACCCGCAAAACCTAACTCTACTTCGTTGTTACCAAGGGCTGTCCGACAAGCAGAAAGCACTAATAATTCTACTTGAGGATTGTCCCAATCTAAAGAACGCAACTGAGAAATAGACAACTTACGATCTGCTAGCTGAATGTAAGAATTACTCGGTTTACCAGGAAGAAATTCCGCATGGGTAGCAAAATGAACAATTCCAAAAGGATTTGTCTGTTGTTGTAACTTGAGGTTTTCCAGGGTAAAATCATCATTGAGGAAAATTTTTCCAGGCCAAATGCGGCTAATTGTCGATAACTCAGTTTCAACTGCGGGTAAAGGAGCTAACTCTTCAAACTCACTTGCTCCCATAGCTAGTACCTGATAGCGATCGAGATCGGTTTGGCGAGTATCGGTAAGGCTCAAACTGGGCATTATACCGACACTGTAGCGTTGAATGATATATTCCTGACCATCGTGAAGCGCAGCTAAGGGAAGGGTACGCAAGCCAACATCAGGAATATAAATTAAACTCTCAATTTGTAAACGTTGTAAATCAGCTTCAATAGGTGCAACCAGCCATTGATACATTTTTTGTGCTGGAGCCAAATTAGGACTGTGGCGAACATTGACGATAGTTTGGTAAAATTCCAGCGCTGTTTGCCTTACTTCCGCTCTAGTGACATTAACAGATTTGCGTAGCAAAGTACCATTACCAGTAATTACTATGAGTTCCAGGCGATCGCTAGCTTGCGGTGAATGTGAGTAACGCGATCCTCCCAATTCAACTAAACTCGAAGATTTAGCTGCTTCACTTTCCTGAGAAGCCGAATCTTGGGATAAACTGGTAGGAACAAATACTGCATAAATTATTGCTGGCTTAATGCCTGTAGTTGCTTCCGACTGACGTAAAATATTACTCGCTTGCGTAAGATTGAGCGAGGGAACAACTTCTACTTGCAGATATTCCGTATACTCCCGATTGAATGAGTTTTCTAATTTTTCTACTGCTAGATTACTTGCTCGTGTTTGAGAATATACTTGAGTCGGATTAGGATCGGAAGTAATTTCGGATTCGGATTCTGATTCGGATTCACTGACTTCTACTGACGACTCAGAGTTATTTGGTTGTGTAGAAGTATCTTGTCCAGTAGTTTGATTTTCTAAAGCTAGTGGATTTAACACTTCAGTAACGGGATGGGGAAAATCAGACGCGATCGCCTCAGACTCAGACTCCTCAGCTACTACCTCACTCTCATTATCCTCTTCCTCGTCCTCCTCATCCTCCTCTGATGGTTGAGTAGGATTTTCACCTACTGGATCTGTCGGTTGAGTGGGATTTTCAGCCACTGGGTCTGTCGGTTGAGTGGGTTCCTCTACTTCGGGGTTGGTCGGTTGAGTGGGATTTTCAGCCACTGGGTCTGTCGGTTGAGTGGGTTCCTCTACTTCGGGGTTGGTCGGTTGAGTGGGATTTTCAGCCACTGGGTCTGTCGGTTGAGTGGGTTCCTCTACTTCGGGGTTGGTCGGTTGAGTGGGATTTTCAGCCACTGGGTCTGTCGGTTGAGTGGGTTCCTCTGTTTCGGGATCTGTCGGTTGAGTGGGTTCCTCTACTTCGGGGTCTGTCGGTTGTGTGGGATTTTCAGCCACTGGGTCTGTCGGTTGAGTGGGTTCCTCTACTTCGGGGTTAGTCGGTTGAGTGGGATTTTCAGCCACTGGGTCTGTCGGTTGAGTGGGTTCCTCTGTTTCGGGGTTAGTCGGTTGAGTGGGATTTTCAGCCACTGGATCTGTCGGTTGTGTGGGTTCCTCTGTTTCGGGATCTGTCGGTTGTGTGGGTTCCTCTGTTTCGGGGTTAGTCGGTTGAGTGGGATTTTCACCTACTGGATCTGTCGGTTGAGTGGGTTCCTCTGTTTCGGGATCTGTCGGTTGAGTGGGATTTTCACCTACTGGATCTGTCGGCTGAGTGGGTTCCTCTATTTCGGGGTTGGTCGGTTGAGTGGGTTCCTCTATTTCGGGGTTGGTCGGTTGAGTGGGTTCCTCTGTTTCGGGATCTGTCGGTTGAGTGGGTTCCTCTGTTTCGGGATCTGTCGGTTGTGTGGGATTTTCAGCCACTGGGTCGGTCGGCTGAGTGGGTTCCTCTATTTCGGGGTTGGTCGGTTGAGTGGGTTCCTCTGTTTCGGGATCTGTCGGCTGAGTTGGTTCGGTAGGTATAGGCGGTTCAAATGACCTATTTAACAAGCTAATAATACCGTTGCTACCAGGATTGAGTTCGCCTGTAATAATTTCATCTCTATTGTTTGCTAACAAGGTAATATCTGCACCTTCTTTAGCATTACCAAAAGTAGTGTCTATATCACCAACTGTAATGTTTGCTCCTTCGATGGTTATTGGGATGCCACGAGTTCTAATATTATTATTCGGATCGAGATAATAATTCCCAATTCCATCACGGTCTGCATCTGCTGTAAAGGTAATTGAAATAGTATCTTTATTTTTAAAGTCTAAGTTAGTATTATTAATTTCAATAGTTATGTTGTTTGTTGCTTCTATAATAATATTGCCGATTTGATTTTCAAGTTTATCTGCATCGATGCTTATATCTTCTGAGTAAAAATCCTCTTGAAAGATGCTTGACAAAGTTAAAATTAATGTGGGAGAATTAGATTTTCTGGTAATGAAAACATTTTGGGGATCGAGTAGTAAGGTTCCTGGAATTCCGTTACTAGCACTAACATCAACTGTGCCATTAAAATTTAAGTTTTCTCTACCTGAAATTTCAACAAAGCCACCATTGCCACTATCTCTACCACCTCTAGCAGTCAGATTACCTTGAAAACTAGTTAGTTCGTCAGCCCAGATAATTACTCTACCACCATTACCATTGAGTAAGGCATCGGCGGCGATCGCGCTATCTTCACTGACAAAGGTTCTGACAGCGTTAGGAATTTCTCCATTTCCTTTGTAATCTCCGCCAATACGAATGTTTCCACCACCGTAGAAGCTGGATGCTGCGATATCGGCACTTACTACACCGACGCGATCGCCGATGATATTGATATTACCTCCAATGCGATCGCTCCTCAGTGTTGAGCTATTTATTCTTCCGGAAACGATCGTGTCTCCTGGTTTTGGCGCTACACTTGCTTGGGAACGATTTAATTGGATTTCTCCTGTGGCTGAAACTCTTATTCCTGTTGCTAAATTTTCTGTTCCTCCTGTGAGTAAAGTTGGTAAGTCTAAGGGTTTTATGGGTAAGGGTTGTCCGCGATCGTCGGTAGGGATTTCAATTTCTAAACTTAGTAAGTTTCCTGCTTGACTAATTCTTACTAAACTTGTCCCTGGTACGGCTGCGATCGTAATGTTTCCTCCGGGGGCGTTTAATTGTCCAGTGTTGATGACGCTACCGCCGACTAAGGTAAGGTTTTTTCCTTCTAAAACTGATAAATTACCCGCATTAACAATACTTCCTGGTTCAATTACATCAAAGGCAAATTGACTGGGATTGCCGACTAAATCTTGGTAGTTATTTGTCCCAATTACATCAAACCAATTATTATCGTTGAAGCCGACTCCGGTAGCAGTTGTAGCGGTAAAGTCTCCTGGTACGTTTAAACTTGCACCAGAACCAAAAATAATTCCTGCGGGGTTAATTAAATATAAGTTCGCATTACTTCCTGTTAATTGAATTAAGCCATTAATCAGTGATGGATCGCCACCAACAACTCTTCCCAGAACATTGCGAATTTCTGGTTGGGCAAGAAAATTAGCAATTTGTTCGGACGAAAGCCCAAATTGCTCGAAACTGTGAAATAAATTTCCTCCATCGCTGGATAAGGAACCGCCTGTAATTTCAAAGCGGTTGCCATCGATCGTGACAATTGTCCCTGTCCCATCGTCAGCAGGTTCGATTCTTTCGGCTAAAGCAGAAGTGCTACTGATTAGGTGAGAAAAGAAGATTATTGTCAACCATTGCATTAGCTTGGCGACGGAGAGTTTCATCGGTATTTGCTCTTTTACACAGGTAAACTTTACTTACTGACCATTTTTGGCTAATTTAGCAAGAAGATCAAAATAATAGTTAAAGATCGCTAATATATTAACTCTTGCAGAAATCCGCCTACCTCTATACTACGGAGTAATTAGCTATTTGCCACCCAAACTAAGTTAAAAGTTAATTTATCGCTCGAAACAAATTTACAGCTTTAGTTTCAAACCAAAGCTGTAATCCCGATCTCAATTTAAATAAAGTTTTGTAGTTGGCTTGTATTTTCAATCTCTGTCGAGAGATTATTTTTCAGGCAAAAAATTAAGGAGAATCTATAATTGCTTTCGTTCTCTCTGCAAAAAATGGGTGATTTTAGCTACAATCCACTCTTGCTCTACTTTAGTTAAAGTTGAACCAAAACAGTGTTTTTTGTCTCCTTCCCAGAGAGCAAGGGTAGCTTGATTATTTTTTGAGTTAGCGTCGATTTCTCTTTCAACTTGTTGTAAATAGAGAGTTTTACCTCGATAGGTAGAAAATTTCCAACCAAATAAGATTCTTTGCAGAGAAAAAGAATCTAAGTTAATTTCCAAACGGGTTTTACCAGCGATCGCCCAGAAGAATCCCGCCCACATTAGTAAGCCAATGATACCTAATGGGCTGGTAAGTAACAAAATTGCGATCGCGGAAACAAATTGTCCGGATACTAAGGCTGCTAGAGAAAATACTAAGGGAAAACCTAAAAATGAACCAAAAACAGGTAATACGATAATCCCGGTTTTCCATCCCGTCGGAGGAATATCTAAGCGTAAATCTCCATTTGTTTCTTTCACCACTACACGACTACCCATCGGTTGTTTAATCTGGAGTTGGCGCAGTTGCAATTTGCTTAATCTCGCTAAGGCTTTACCCGCAGATGGAAAGCGATCTTCTACCGCAGGTTCGAGCATTTTTTCCAACCAATCAGCAAATTCAGATGAAATTTGGACTCGCGAACGAAAGTCAATTTTTAACCTTTTTGCAGGTAACTCTTCGGGATTTCTATGAGTTAGTAAAAATAATAAAGTAGCTCCTAATCCATACAAATCTGAAGCCCAAAAAGCAACTCCTTGAAATTGTTCTGGAGCCATATAACCAATAGTCCCGACAAATGTACTGCCTTTAATTAAGGTATTGCGATAAACATCTTGTACTGCACCAAAATCAACTAAAAATATCTTGCCGTCGCTTTGGCGAATAATATTTTGTGGCTTAATATCTCGGTGAATGACTGGTGGCGTCCAAGAATGCAAATATTTCAGGATTTTTAGCACTTGTTTGGCAATATTTTTGACTTCTTCTTCGTTAGCGTGCCATCCTTTTTGGACTAAATCAGCTAAGGATTCACCAGCTACTAATTCTTGGACTAAATAAAAGCGCCGATCTTCTGGTGTGTCGATATGGAAGTAGTCGAGATATTGGGGAATATTTGGGTGATTCAGATTAGCTAAAACTTTCGCTTCTCGTTCAAATAGTTCTAACATTTTCCAGTTAGTTGCTGCCCGTAATGAGAGAATTTTTATTGCTACTCGTTTATAATTAGTTAAGTCTTCGGCTTCGTAGGTTGTACCAAATGCTCCTTCACCTAAAGGCGCAACCAAACGATATCTTCCCGCAATAATATTTTCTGTTTTCTTTAAAGTTTCCATAGTTCTCAATTAATAATTAATGATTAATAACTAGCTAATTTTTTTCCTACTCTCTACCTTCCCAATCCCCAATCCCCAATCCCCAGTCCCCAATCCCTATATTTGCTGTAAAAAATTAGTGATTTGTGCGGCTAACCAATTCATCTCTTCTTGTCGGAGATTGTTGTAATTAAATCCTCTTTGACGCACTCCTTCCCAGATAATAAAACGAGAATCTTCTACTTCAATTTGACAAATATCGGCAGTTCGTCCTTTTTGTTCGCGAATAGATATATTTCCTAATCGCCATTGTAAGCGAAATTTGTGTCTATCAATTTCTAAATGTCTGCTACCAGCACTTGACCATAATGCTTCTGGTAATGGTAGTAAACAGCCAGCTATAATCCAAATTGGTAGCAAATATGTCCAAGAAATTCCCGCAGCAGCAAGGTAAGAGTTAATTAACCATAAAAAGCCGTTTAGTAATAACAACACAATGACGGTAATTATCCATCCTGAATGTAAGGGATTGATGTCGGCAACTAATTTTTTGTTGGTTCTATTTAAAGTGATGCGACTGTTAATTGGTGGTTGAAGTTCCTGGGTTGGGGATGGTGGTATTCTTTGGTTGCTTTGTAAGGTTTTTAAGGCGAGTTTGGCGGAGGAAAAACGATCTTCTAAGGTGGGTTCGAGCATTTTTTCTAGCCAGTCGCCAAATTGATTGGATATTTTTACTTGGGAGCGAAATTCGATTTTCAGACGCTTTTTTTCGAGTTCGCCTGGATTATTCCCAGTTAGTAAAAATATTAGGGTACTTCCTAAACTGTATAAGTCTGATGCTGGTACGACTGTGCCGCGAAATTGCTCTGGAGATATATAGCCGAAGCTGCCGACAAATGTACCACCGCGAGTAAGGGTGTTGCGGTAAATGTCTTGTACTGCTCCGAAATCGACTAAGAAGATTTTACCGTCGCTTTGGCGAATTAGGTTTTGTGGTTTGATGTCTCGATGCAAAACTGGTGGTGTGAGAGTGTGGAGGTAGTCTAAGATTGATAAAATTTGGATGGCGATGCGCTTGACTTCGGCTTCGTCGGGATGCCAACCTTTAGCTATTAAGTCGGCTAAGGATTCTCCGGTTGCTAATTCTTGGACTAGGTAGATTTGGCGATCGCTGCCTGTATATGCTTCAAAATAATCTAGGTATTTGGGTATATTAGGATGGTTGAGGTTGGCGAGAATTTTCGCTTCTCGTTCAAATAATTCTAATGTTTTCCAGTCTCGGATCTGATTTACTGTTAAGGCTTTTAATGCTATCCGTCGATAGTTGCTTAAGTCTTCTGCTTCGTAGGTGGTTCCTGCTGAACCTGTCCCTAGAGGGGTGACTATTCGATACCTCTGGGCAATAATTTCTTCTGGTCGATGCTGTAGGGTTTCCATAGTGGAGGTTAGAGGTTAGATGTCAACAACCGATCGTTAATCTGGGTACTAATCACCTAAATCCAGGTTGCATAGCTGCTCATCCGGAGTTTTTACTCTTTTCTTGCACTAAAAGGAAAATTTTTTGTGACTTTATCTTGACTTTTTTGCAAAAATATGCAGCAAGATTTTCTGAGGTTCAGGCGATCGCACTTACTCAAGAACAGTAAAATCAACTAATTCCCAGGCTTTGATAACTTTTTGTAAATTATGCTTGACTTTTGAGCAAATATGTGAAGCGAACTTTTTGTTTTTCANAAAACAAACTTTTTGTTTCTCAAATTCAGGCGCTCGCACTTAACTCAATGAGAGTGAAATCAACTAATTCCGAGGCTTTGATAACTTTGTGTGAATCATTCTTGACTTTTTGGCAATTTTGTGAAACGAACTTTTTGTTTCTCAAATTCAGGCGCTCGCACTTACTCAATGAGAGTGAAATCAACTGACTCAAGAGAGTGTACAACTTTTTGTAAATTGTGCTTGACTTTTGAGCAAATCTGTGAAACGAACTTTTTGTTTTTCAAATTCAGGCGCTCGCACTTAACTCAATGAGAGTGAAATCAACTAATTCCGAGGCTTTGATAACTTTGTGTGAATCATTCTTGACTTTTTGGCAATTTTGTGAAACAAACTTTTTTCCCAAAATTCAGGCGCTCGCACTTACTCAATGAGAGTGAAATCAACTGACTCAAGAGAGTGTGCAACTTTTTGTAAATTGTGCTTGACTTTTGAGCAAATCTGTAAAACAAACTTTTTTTCCCAAAATTCAGGCGATCGCGCTGAATAAATTACAGTAAATTCATATAGATTGGGAGTAAAGCGTAGATGAGCAAACTAATCATCTGGATTGAAACAGCTTTAAAAGTATTAAACCAAGGTACTCGGCGAATTATTTGGAACTCATTTTTAGCCTTTATCCCCCTAATTTTAAGCCTTTGGTTATTTCGCTTATCCAATCGTCGAACTTCGCTTTGGTGGGCAATTTTAGTAATTTTTCTCGCCTTTTTACCCAACGCTCCCTATGTCTTAACCGACACAATTCACGTCATCGAAGCAGCGCGTCACGGCTACTCAGTTTGGATAATCACCTTAGTCTTAATTCCCCAATATTTTATCTTTATTCTCGCCGGATTTGAAGCTTATGTACTCTCATTAATGAATGTAGGTTATTACTTGCACAAGCAAGGATTGAGAAAATACATTTTCCCCACAGAATTAACCTTACACGCATTAAGTGCAATCGGCATTTATTTAGGACGTTTCAAACGCTTTAATAGCTGGGACTTTATTACTCAGCCCGACGAATTAGCCATGAGTGTAGTCAATGACTTAACAGCGAAACAACCAATTTTTGTCATGTTTATCACTTTTATCATTCTCACAGTTTTATACTGGTTAGTGAAGCAAGTTACCCTGAGCGTTATTTTCCGCATTCGCTACGCCAAAACTCTTCAACAACAGCTATTAAACGAATGAATAGAGACAAACAAACAAGATGAATAATCCTAACTATGTCCTGGGAGTAGACATTGGCACAACTAGCACAAAAGTAGTTCTTTTCACCGACAAAGGTGAAGTAGTCAGACAAGATTCTGGTAACTACCCACTTTATTGTCCTACTCCCGGTGCAGCCGAACAAGATCCAGAAGAAATTTTTTCGGAGGTAATTACAACAATAAATCAAGTCCTAACCGATTGTCCGTTGTCAAACTTATTATGTATTTCCTTTGCAACAGCGATGCACACTTTAATTGCTGTGGATGAAGAGGGAGAATTATTAACTAATAGTATTACTTGGGCAGATAATCGCGGTGCGCCTTGGGCAGAAAAAATTAAAGCAGAACATAACGGCAAGGAAATTTATCAACGCACGGGAACACCTATTCACGGAATGTCGCCATTTGTGAAATTAGTTTGGCTGCGTCATGAAAAACCAGAAATATTTCAACAAGCGGCTAAATTCATTTCCATCAAAGAGTATATTTTTCAGCGCTTTTTTAGCGAGTATGTCGTCGATTATGCTCTCGCAGCCACCACAGGGTTATTTAATTCAAAAACGTTAACTTGGGACCAAGAAGCGTTAGCAGTTGCTGGGATTACGGAAGAAAAATTATCTCGTGTAGTCCCACCCACAGAAATTTTCCAACCCATACATTCTGGTTTTGCCGAAGCAATGGGAATTGCCCCAGAAATTCCAGTAGTAATTGGTGCTTCTGATGGCGTACTTTCTAATTTAGGAGTAGGAGCAATTTCTCGTGGAATGGTAGCGGTGACGGTAGGAACAAGCGGTGCGTTGAGAATGATGGTAGACAAACCCAAAATGGACGCACAACAACGCTTGTTTTGCTATCCCTTATTAACGGATAAATGGGTAGTCGGTGGTGCAGTTAATAATGGCGGTATTGCTTTGAGTTGGGTAAGAGAACAATTAGCAGCTAACGAAGCAACCACAGCAAAATTACTGCAAAAAGGTGCTTACGAACTTTTAAATAATATTGCCGAAACCACACCTGCTGGTGCCGAAGGTTTAATTTTCCATCCTTATTTGGCTGGAGAGCGATCGCCACTTTGGGATGGTAATGCACGAGCAAGTTTTTTCGGTTTGAGTTTACGTCATACGAAAGCTCATTTAATTCGCGCTGTCTTGGAAGGTGTGGTTTATAACTTGTACCTCGTTTTTCAAGCTTTGGAAGATGTGGTTGGTAAGGGAGATACTATTCTTGCTAGTGGTGGTTTTGCAAAGTCTTCAATCTGGCGACAAATCCTCGCAGATGTTTTTAATCGCGAAATCACTGTTCCCACAATGCACGAAAGTACCAGTTTTGGGGCAGCAATTTTAGGATTGTATGCTTTGGGAAGGATATCTTCTTTGGATGTGGTGACAGATTTAGTTAGTCACAGCGACATTTATCAGCCAATTCCGGAAAATGTTTCTGTCTATGAAAGGATTATGCCTTTGTATTCAAGTTTGTTAACTAAGTTTCAAGCTGAATATGCTGCTATTGCTCGCATTCAGGAAGAAACCGCTAGTCAGTGAGCAGTTATCAGTTATCAGTTACCAGTTATCAGTGAACAGTTACCAGTTAGCAGTTAGCAGTTATCAGTGAACAGTTACCAGTTATCAGTTACCAGTGAACAGTTTATCTCCCAATTCCTCCCCCTCCTCCCCCTCCTCCCCATCTTCCCCCTCCTCCCCATCTCCCTTTCCTATCGCTAGAAAGATGAAGCGTCGAAGATTTTTTGCTGCAATGAAGATAAGTTAGGTAATTATTTCCGGTAATTTAAACCACAATCTACAATCGTAAACCCAATCACAGCTAAGGTTTTACGAGTTGATTTGGTTGATAACCTTTATTGGGGACTCTCGATTGTCAGAGATGCTGAATCTAGGTTTTTCGAGAAATAACGAAAAATTTCCTTCCCACTATGGTGTGACATGAGAGCGTCTGTTAAGTGAATTGTAAGTTAAGTTGAGGAAAGAGTTTATATGGCACTTTTGTCTAAAAATGAACTAGAAACATTGGTAAACTCCGCCAAAGGGCATTGTGTCTCGATTTATATGCCGACGGTGGAAGCGGGACAAGAAATTAGACAAAATCCCATTCGTTTCAAGAATTTAATGGGAGAAGCGGAGAAAGGTTTAATCGCTAATGGATTAGATCGTGCTGAGGCGGTAAGGTTTCTCGAACCTGCATGGCAGTTAGATAATGTTAATTTCTGGCGTTACCAAAATCACGGACTGGTAATTTTCCTAGCGGATAATTTTATTCGCTATTACCGCGTACCCCAGGAATTTGCAGAATTGGTCGTGGTTGGTTCTCGTTTCCATCTCAAACCTTTGCTACCCTTACTAACTGGTGATGGTCAATTCTATGTTTTAGGTTTGTCGCAAAATCAAGTTCGCTTGCTTGAAGGAACGCGCGATCGCATTCAAGAGGTTAATCTCAATAGTCTCGAAGAAGTTCCTCAGTCTTTGGCGGAAGCTTTGAAATACGATGACCCGGAAAAACAAGTTCAATATCATAGTAGTGATGGCGGTCAGGGTGTCGGTTTCCCTAGTCCGATTTATCACGGTCAAGGAGTTGGTACGACTGAGGATAAGGAAAATATTAAACGCTTTTTCGATAAACTTGATGCTGGTTTACAAGAGTTTCTGCGATCGCGCGAAGTTCCTTTGGTTTTGGCTGGTGTAGAATATCTCCAACCGATTTATCAGGAAACGAATAGTTATCCTCATTTACTCGCTGAGGGAATTAATGGTAATCCAGAAAATATGGTTCCCCAAGATTTGCACGACCAAGCTTGGGCGATCGTCCAACCCCATTTCCAACAAGCACAAAAAGATGCTGCTAATCGCTTTCACGAGTTTGCCGGTAATTCACCAGAGGTAGTCTCTAGCGATGTTTCCGAAATTGTGAAAGCTGCTTTCTACCAGCGTGTGGATACTTTATTCGTTACTGTCGGACATCAGCAGTGGGGGAAGTTTAACCGAGAAAATAATGCGGTTGAGTTACACGATTCCGAACAACCAGGAGACGAAGATTTATTGGATTTAGCGGCGCTGCATACCTTACTCAACGGCGGTACAGTTTTTGCGATCGCACCTCATCATCTGGACACACCCGCACCTCTAGCGGCTATTTTCCGTTACTAATCTCTCCTCGGGGCTTAAACTCCCCTCTACCCCTTCAGGGAACTATCCCTCCATACCACCGTCTTTTCTCGTGGAGACAAAAAATTCCCCTTTTTTCCCACCCATGACTAACACCGTAGCCTCTCTCAGCTACTACCTTCCCCTTTATACCCAAATCGCTCATTCTCGCTCATTCTCGCTCATTCTCGCTTATACTTCTAAAAACTCCCTTTTTCTTAAGACAAACAAAATTCTGACAGCAAACCGCCGCAAACCCCCAAAAACGCCTTTTTTTCCGGATGCGTCTAACCGCCTTTTTGTATACTAGATCGTAAAGACTCTCAGTATATCTAAGTAATTGATCTTGGGCTTTAATGCCTGAAATGCTTACTGGATAACCTTTTGGGAGATACGTTAGTCACTTAAGATTCTGGGAGCGAGTATAAAATTATACTTGGGCAGGGGTCTTTTGTTTCCAGCGATTTTTAAATTATATACTTACTTGGGCAAAAATGGCAAAAAAAAATTACGCAATGTTTCTCTATTTTCGACGTTTTTTAGACTACCAATGCTTATTTTTTCTCGCATTGTTACTAACTTTACTCAATGGAACAATAAAACAAGTTGCGGCACAAGTCCCTCCCCATGAAGTTAACCAAGTTCAGACAGAATTAACTTGTGATTGGCAAGATTATCCGGCTAATAACACAAGAGAACAACAAGACACTCAACTTCAAGGGATGATCGGACTCTACTTGGCATCGAAGTACCTAGGAAGATAATTCTCACCGAGAAGCCTAAAATCAAGTCCGTTTAACCAGTTATCCATCAAAGGAGATCGAGGGATGAGGGAGAATCGTAGTTAACTGACGATCTTCTTCAACCTTATTGGTTATCTCACTTGACAACTCCCCGTCCTAAAGGAGCGAGGATTCTCACGTCATAGAGAGAGTCTAGCTGGAGTATAAACTCCAGCCCCGATTTCTTTACCCTCGGTGAGCATTTTTCCCGTCTGCCCGACGGTACTTAGTCCACGTTCTTTTACCACTTGGGCTGCTGCTACATCTCTGTCGGTTTGATAGCCACAACTATTGCAATGGTGGATTCTTTGAGACAAGTCTTTCTTACCACAATTAACCCTACAGTTGGGGCAAATTTGACTGGTTCCGTTTGCGTCTACTTTTGCAAAATAAATACCTCTTTCCCAACAAACGAATGATAGTATGTTGAGGAATGAACCCCAGGTCGCATCTAGGCAAGCTTTCCTTAAAGCAGACCTACCCAATGCCTTCAAATTCAAGTCCTCAGCAAATATCATCCCTGCTTGGTCACAAAGATGGTGAGCAGTCTTAAAGAAAAAATCTTTTCTACAGTTGTGAATTCTCTCGTGCAGCAATCCAATTTGTTTTTTGATTTGCAACCAACGTTCAGAGCCTTTTTTCTTATTCTTCAGTTTCCGTTGCAGCAATTTAAGCTTGCCTTCAGACTCCTTAAAGAACTTATGACCCTTGATTAGCTCGTTCTTTCTAAATTAGAACACAGAAATAAAAAGCCGTCCTAGAAGAACGGGGCTTTTATATATAGATGACGCAATTTGGGGGTTAAGATTTCCTCAATCAACCTCAAACTGCAATATTCACCCAAATTACCAACCAATAACCAACCGCTTCACCATCCGCGTTTATCTGCGTTTATCTGTGGTTAAAAATCTCTTCTAAAACCCGTAATTACTTTAGTCGCGAAACCGTCTTTTTTTTTTGCGCGGTCATTCTCCACCGTGTACAGAATATCATGTCAAGTCGTTAAAAATCAAGTGCTAAATCACACTAATTTCAGCTTGAGATTGAGCAATTGTCACATCTATATATAGATGACGCAATTTGGGGGTTAAGATTTCCTCAATCAACCTCAAACTGCAATATTTACCCAAATTACCAACCAATAACCAACCGTTCAATCATCCGCGTTTATCTGCGTTTATCTGTGGTTAAAAATCTCTTCTAAAACCCAACTAATCTAACCTTCGTCTTGCTGCCTCCAAAATAATCCGTTGTTCGGCACGAGCGATTGCCTGATAAGTTTTTTCCACCGCCTCAACTTCCACAGAAATAGAACTAATCCCCCAACGTACCAAACTATCAATTAATTCCGGATAAAGCACCGGAGCCTGACCGCAAATCGAACAAGGAATTTCCGTCGCTTTCGCTAAATCAATTAACTGTTTAACCGCAGCCAAAACAGCAGGATGACGCTCGTCGAACAAACTTACTAGATCGGCATTTTCGCGGTCTACACCCAAAAGTAACTGAGTTAAATCATTAGTACCGATAGAAATCCCCTGAACGCCTGCGGCAACATATTCCTGAAACTGAAACAAAACCGAAGGCACTTCTGCCATCATCCAAAGTTGAAAATTAGCCTGCTTATTTAAGCCCAAATCTACTATTCGTTGACGACAGAAAACAAACTCATCCACACTGCGGACAAAAGGCAAAATCAAACTAAGATTGTTGTAACCTTGCTGAAAAACCAAAGCCAAAGCCTGTAATTCAGCGACAAATAATTCTGGATGTAACAAATAAGTAAAAGTTCCTCGTTGTCCGAGGAGAGGATTAAGTTGAGATTTCGAGTTAGGAAGATGGTCAAAAAAACGAGGTAACTCTGGATCTCGCCAATCAGTAGAACGATAGAAAACAGAACGGGGTGCAAAAGCAGCCGCAAACTGAGTAATTGCCCCAGCTAATAATTTAATAAAAATAGGCTTTCGTTCCGGCTGTAACCACCAATTCGGTGCTTGATTTCCCAGTAACTCTAAAATTAGTAACTCCGAGCGCAACAAACCCACGCCATCCACAGGTAATTGAGCAGCTTTAGCCAGAGTATTAGTTTGGGAGAGATTGACGAATAACTGTGTGGCAATTGGATAACTAGAAACTCGATTAACAGTAGTTGCTGTAGGAGGATTGTCTTGAGTTTCCAAACAGGGTAAAACCGTTTCCTCTAACTCTAAAGATGACCCAGTGGGAACTTGAGTAGAACTTGATTTTCTGGGAGACAAACGATAAACCTCACCGCGAGTGCCATCAATTAAAAGTGACTCTCCAGGTTGAATTTTTTCGATTGCACCAGTAGCACCAACCACAGCCGGAATACCTAACTCGCGAGCAATAATTGCTGCATGAGAAGTAAGTCCAGATTTTTCTGCAACCACACCGGCAGCTTGATAAAGTAAAGGCAACCAATCAGGAACAATACTAGAAGTAATTAAAATACAGTTAGGTGGAATAGTTGGTAAATCTTCTCTGACATCGGGGACAAGAAAAGCCGGAGCGATCGCGCGTCCCCCAGAAGCAGATAAACCTTTAACAATTAAATTGGGAAGTTCGATAGTAGGGGCTACTTCTGGAGATGGTAATTGGGGAGAATCGAATTGAGTTAAATATAGCTTGTGAGAAGAACTAGATTCTGACATAGGGACAAAAATCCATTCTAGATGAAAGTGCGGCTCGTTCCCAGTAGCAAGAAGTTGAATCACCCGGATTAATTCACCCAAATCCTCATCACTCAAAGCATAACTATTTTGTTCTTCTTCACTGAGTAAATAAGCTTCTAAACTATGTTCTTCAAGATTGAGCCGATAAGCACGATTTTTGTGACCGATTTGTCGCCGTTCCACTTCACCAGTTGCCATAACAACCTGAAAAAAATCTGGGAGAACCTCTCCCTTAACAATACTGTGTCCAAAACCCCAATTAGCTTGAATGCGGGCAATCGTACCATCAGTTTCCACTATCCCAGAAGCTACAGGCGAGATCGCGCTTTGCACTAAAATTGCTAAATCTAAAGGAAATTCGCGGTGATGGCGGAAACAGTAAAATAAACAATGAGCGCTAAATAACTCTCCCCAAACTTGTTTGAGATTGGTAGCTAAACTGTCTTTTTGACAAGCACAAATTTGGGCAGGGAGTAAACCAGTTAATGGTTGGGGAAGAGAAGCACGTAAAATCAAACTAGGAGAATTTAAACTAGTCGCCTGGGCAATTAAATTAGATAACCAAACTTCCGGTAAATAAGTAGCAGCGATCGCCCGACGCAATCTTTGTGCCGTCAACTGCAAAGTTTCGCGATCGTCGAGATTAATTTGTAAAAATGAATTAGGTAATTGAGCTAATAAAGGTTCCGACTCAGCCACAAGAGTAAGAAACTCTTGGAAACTAGCAGCAGGAATCACAAAACCATCGCTTACCGGATAGCCACGTTGTGCGAGTTGGCTTAAAGCAAATGCTTTTTCTCCAACTTCTGGATAATCTGAGGATTGAATCTGATTCAGCCAGGAGAAATTTTCCACTCGAATAGTATGTCAACTTCGTAATTGCCAATGCTGTTGAGAAGTAAACAAGTTACAACAGAAAAGAAAGAGCGCAGTACAACCAGCAAAGATCCGCAAAATCACTGACAAAGGCAACCGAACAGGCGCAATAGGATAAAGATCGGCAGTAACTGGGATTTGCTGCTTTGCTGCCAAATTGGGAAACCAAAACACATAGTAACAGGGCGACATCTACTAATAATCGATATGAACTTAGCTCTAGGAAAAACAATCAGTGGGCGCTACCAAATTGTTTCTCAGTTGGGACGAGGAGGATTCGGCACGACTTTTATTGCTGTTGATAACCACTTACCCGACAAGCGACGTTGTGTGGTTAAACAACTCAAACCTCAAGCTACAGATTCGTTAACTTTAGAAATAGCCAGAAGGTTATTTGATACCGAAGCACAAACTTTGTTGCAACTGGGAACTCATCCTCAAATTCCTCAATTGTTTGCTTATTTTGAGGAGGATGAGGAATTTTATTTGGTTCAAGAGTACGTCGAAGGTACGGAACTCAACGAAGAACTAACGCCTCCTCAAACGAAAAGCGAAACCGAAGTTATCGAACTTTTGCAAGAGATTCTCGAAATTTTAAACTTCGTCCATCAACATCAGGTGATTCACCGCGATCTTAACGGACGAAACATCATTAGGCGTAAAAAAGATGGTAAATTAGTTTTAATCGATTTTGGTGCTGTTAAACAAGTTACTACTCAAGTTGCTTCCTGCGGACAAACAGATTTAACTGTGGCGATCGGAACTCCGGGATATCGTCCGAGCGAACAAGCTAATGGGAATCCTCAATTAAGTAGCGATATTTATGCTTTAGGAATGTTAATTATTCAAGCTTTGACTGGTTGTTCGCCAAATAAGTTGCCCAAAGATCCTCTGACTAGCGAAATTAGTTGGCACGAGATCGTCCAAGTTAGTCCGGGATTGAGGAAAGTGCTGGCTAAAATGGTAAGCTATGATTACCGCGATCGCTATCCGACAGCGAAAGAAGCTTTGGCGGCAGTAGCAAATTTGACGAATTCAACTACTGCTTTGATGTCATCGACTCTGCAATCGGGAAATCAAAGATTAGAAAATAAAGTTAGTTTAAAAAAGTTAAATCGTCTTCCGTGTAGTTGGTTATCTTCGGGATTGTTGGTGTTATTGGCGATCGCTGGAGGCATAATCGGGATAATTGCCCTTGGGAATTTGCGAAATACGGCTAATTCTACTAATTTATACGAACAAGGTAAGACTTTTTATGAGTTAAATCGTTACGATCGCGCTTTAGTAGCTTATCAAGGCGCGATCGCAATTCGACCCGATTATGCCGAAGCTTGGAAAGGTCAAGGAGATACTCTCAAAAGTTTAGAACAAGATCGCGAAGCTTTACAAGCTTATGAAAAAGCAATTCAACTTCAACCAGATTATTGGCAAGCTTGGCTCGGTAGGGCAGAAGTTCTTGCTAATCTAGAAGAAGTTCCCGAAGCAATTTCGGCTTTTGAAAAGGTGATTTCTCTACAACCCAAACAAGTCGCAGCTTGGTTGGGAAAAGGGAAAATTCAAATGAAGTTAGCTGAATATAGTGCCGCGATCGCTACTTTTGAACGAGTCTTAGAATTACAGCCTGATGATGCTCATACTTGGTACGAAATGGGCGAAGCTTTAAGTTATCTCGAACGTGATTCGGAAGCAGTCACAGCTTACGATCGCGCTTTAAGTTTAAAACCAGATTTTAGTCAAACTTGGTACAGTCGCGGTAATGCTTTGATGAATTTGTCTGATTATTCCCCAGCAGTTGATTCTTTCCAACAAGCAGTTAAATTTCAACCTGACTGGGCACAAGCTTGGTATAATCTCGCTACTGCTAAAAGTAAGTTAGGACAATATCAACAAGCAATTGCCGCTTACGATCGCGTGATTCAATTAACACCAAATGACTATCAAACTTGGTACGATCGCGGTTTCGCTTTTCAGCAAGAACAACGCTATCAAGAAGCAATTGCTGACTACGATCGCGCCCTCGAAATCAATACTCAAGACCCAAGCATTTGGTATCAAAGAGGTATAATATTATACAACCTCGAACGCGATCGCGAAGCGATCGTTTCCTTCGAGCAAGCCACCGCCCTCCAACCAGAATTACACCAAGCTTGGTATAATCGCGGCAATGCTCTGTTACGTTTACAACGTACCGCCGAAGCGATCGCTTCCTATGATAAAGCCCTCCTCTACAAACCTAATTATCCCGAAGCCAGTCAAGCTAAAGAACGTGCCGAAAAACAACTTTTAGGAATTACTCAAAATGATTGATGAGGATTTTATTACCACATTAATCGATAATTAGACCATTTTGTTAACAAAAATTAACATAAATTGCCGAAAATGAGGCATAAAAGCGCAACTATCTTGAGAAAGAATTTAGAATTAGAGCTTATAATCAGTACAGGAATTGTAAAATTCCCATACAGTTCTTAGCGAACCTTAAACAAAAGTGTAGCTGACACTCAAATAGTGATGCCTCGAATACTCGTCATCGACGATGACCCTGCAATCTCAGAATTAGTATCCATCAACCTAGAAATGGCAGGATACGAAGTAAATCAAGCAGCAGACGGTATAAAAGGTCAAGCTTTAGCCGTACAATTGCAGCCAGACTTGATTATGCTCGATCTAATGCTACCAAAAGTTGATGGCTTTACCGTATGTCAGCGCCTGCGTCGGGACGATCGCACTGCGGACATTCCGGTTTTAATGCTAACAGCCCTAGGTCAAACCCAAGACAAAGTAGAAGGATTTAACGCTGGTGCAGACGATTATCTCACCAAACCCTTTGAAGTCGAAGAAATGCTAGCCAGGGTGAGGGCTTTGCTGCGGCGAACCGATCGCATTCCCCAAGCCGCAAAGCACTCAGAAATCCTCAACTACGGACCCTTAACGCTAGTACCAGAAAGATTTGAAGCAATTTGGTTTGACAAAACAGTCAAACTAACTCATCTCGAATTTGAGTTGCTACATTGTTTGTTACAGCGTCACGGACAAACCGTATCTCCTAGCGAAATCCTCAAAGAAGTGTGGGGTTACGATCCCGACGACGACATCGAAACGATCCGCGTCCACATCAGACACTTGAGAACCAAACTAGAACCCGATCCCCGCCATCCGCGCTATATCAAAACCGTTTATGGTGCTGGTTACTGTTTAGAGTTACCTGGTAACGTCAACTCAGATCGAGCCGCAGTCTAAACTTAATTCCGCCTGGAGGCGGAATTAAGTTTAAATAAGTTTTTGGGGACGAAAAGAAGGATCGACAAAATCAAGAATTCGGCTAATTCTGTTCTCCCAAGAATATTGTTCCACCAAAGCGCGATCGTGAATATGGTCTGGACTCCATTGAGGATAAGCAGAAAAAACCCGTTCCAGACATCCAGCAAGTTCAGTCGCGCTATCCGGTTCGCACCAGCCAGCAATCAAAGGAGAAGAGCGAAAATCGTCCAAAGAAGGAATAGTTGTCGAAACGATCGGTTTTCCGGCAGCGATATAGTCAAATAGCTTCAACGGAGAAGTAAAATTAGCAGCTTCCCCAGAAAGATGAGGATAAACAAGAAGATCGGCAGCTTGCAGCAAACTAGCCAAATTTTTGTGAGGTAAATAACCAACTAAAGCCACATTTTCAAGCTGTTTTGACTGAACTATTTCTTGATAAGCTTGACGTTCCTTTTCCGGACCACCAGCCAAAGCAAATTGAACATTTGGCAATTGAGAAGCAACCTCAATCAAGAGATCGATACCTTTAAAAGTATGTAAAGCCCCAGCATAGACAACCAAGCGATCGCGCTTTTCAGTTAGTAATTGTTGGCGCCAAGTTCGAGCAGCTTCTGGATGACGCTCATAAAAAAATTGATTAAAACCATTATGCAATTTAACCGTCTTTTCTGGCGGCATTCCATTACGAATTAAGTTTTCTCGTACCGTATCAGCCACAGTCACAGCAACCTGTAAAAATCGCTGATTAACTATTTCCGGCTCATATTTTTTATTTTCGTAATGATGACATTCGTAAATAGCGGGGATTTCGTTCTTAACTGCGGCTTTAACAAAATTCCAATCGCGACTATGGACGATTTGAGTTTTTGGTTTCAAATGTACTGGTAAGTAATACTTACAAGCAATAGTATTAGAGTCAGTAAGCTTACCACGAATTCGGTCTATCGGATAAGGCATTGGTAAAGGAGCAACTTTTAAGCGAGACTGAAGATGGTAAAACTCTAATAACTTTAGCTCTGGTTTTCTCGGACGAAAAGGAGCAATTAAATTGAGAGGATTGAGAGAACGAAAGTCTTTTTGCAGAGATACCAAAACTGCGGGATAACCCAAATTAGCAGCAGCATTAGCTGAATGGGATACTTGCACCAAGTGAGCTTTTGGTTGAGGCAAGACATCACCAAGATAAAAAACGTAGTATTTAGCCATAAATTTTACTAACCAGAGATTGAAGGTAAAGATAGTTACTCAACTTCTAAGGGTAACTTAGGAGCTTGTTCTTCAAAGAACTCAATTGTATTTAGTAAGCGAATTGCCGACTCATAAGACTCCTCAATTAACTCTTCTTGTTCTTCAGGAGTATCGATCAAATCATCAGTTAATAAACGTAGGGAACCAATCATGCCATTAAGAGTAGTCCGAACTTCATAAGAAAGACGATTTTGTAATTCTTGAGAAATTAACAAAGAAGTTCTAATTAAAGCCGGACTGTAAGGTAAGCTCGACTTAGGCTTATCAGAAAATTGCATTTCATAGAGACGTGCATATTGACCGCCTTTAATTTCCAATAATTCTTCGTGGCTACCAATTTCCACAATTTTACCTTTTTCGAGTACCACAATTTGATAAGCTCTTTGTACCGTCGAGAGTCGGTGAGCAATAACTAAAGTAGTACGAGATCGACAGAGTTCATCAATTGCTTCCTGGACTAATCGTTCGGAAACCGTATCCAAAGCCGAAGTAGCTTCATCTAAAATGAGGATATCAGGATCGCGGAGCAAAGCACGAGCGATCGCCAATCTTTGTCGCTGTCCCCCCGAAAGCATCACCCCGCGATCGCCAATTTCCGTATCAAAGCCTTGGGGTAAATTCATGATAAACTCGTAAGCATTAGCTCGTTTAGCCGCATCAACTATTTGTTCTTCCGTGGCTTCCTCCCGACCATAAGCAAGATTGTGGCGTACTGTATTATTAAACAAAAAAGTATCTTGACTAACTACCCCCATTGCTTGCCTTAAAGAGGAAATTTTGTATTTTTTAAGATCTTTTCCATCAAAAGTAATCCGTCCCGCCGTCGGATCGTAAAATCTCGGTAGCAAATCTGCTAAAGTAGACTTACCCGCACCGGAAGAACCCACCAAAGCGATCGTCTTTCCTTTAGGTATCCATAAATCGATCTCCTTCAGTACCAACTCTTCGTGATTTGGATAGGAAAAACTTACCTTTTCAAACTTAATTCCTTCGACTAAGTTTTGATAATCTTCATCCCCCTGAACCATAAAAGGTTTATCTTTTTTATTTAAGAAATCCGCAATAATTTCCGCACTAGGAACCGCATTAGCAAACTTGCTTCTGGCACCATTTAACTTACCCATAAACGGCAGCAAGCGAAATAACAAAACCAAATACACAGCCAAATCTGTCGAAACCGTTTCTAGCTGCTGAGAAAAGATATAACTCCCACAAATCACGATTAATAACAAAGCAATAATTCCCGAAACTTCATTAATCGGTGCAACTGCACCATAATTAGCTTCTGCTTGAAAATCCGCTTGCTCTCTTTCCCTAATTATTTTTTTGATTTTTTGATATTCTTCTTCTTCTTTACTAACCGTTTTAATTAAACGAATACCCGTTAATATTTCATATAATTTATTAGAATATTCTTGGGACTTTTTAGTTAAACTTCTTCCAATTTGTTTAGCTCTTTTAATAAAATATTGATTGACTAAAGCCACCAAAAATAGCAAAAAAGTTGCCACAATAGTCAACTGCCAAGAAAGGGAAAGGAGAAAAGCGATAAAAACGAGAATAGTGATCGAATCGCTAAACATAGAAATTGCCACTTTTACCGCACCAGCAGTCTTACCTACCTCCGTACTAATACGATTGATAATATCGCCAATTTTGTACTTAGCATAAAAATCTATATCGACATCTAAGAGCAATCTTAGCCCTTCTAAGCGCATCCCATTCACCAAAGAACGAGATAAATAACCAGCAGTTAACGAATTAGCATAATTAGCAATATTTTTCAGAATAATTGCCAGCAGAACTGCCCCCGTCATTGCCATTAACTTTTGCTCTTCTGGGAAGCTATCAAAAAAAGACAAAACCTTTTGCAGTGCCGGGGGACCTCCCTTCAATTCAAACTCTTCCTTACCCAAAAATGCCAATAACAAAGGTACAATCAAAGCAGTTCCTACACCATTAAACAGCGCTCCAGAAAAGCCGAGAATGACAGTAGCAGCTACCAACCAAGGATATTTAAAAGCGAATCTTAGAAGTAAGCGATTTGGGGAAGACATAAACTCTTTTCTCGTTGTAAAGTAAAAAAAACAATTAGCAATTTTGTCTAATTTTTTGCCAAGGTTCGATGACCGAAGCAAGAACATTTGCCATTGTCTCAACGCTATAATATTCCACACAGCGTTCTCGCGCCTTTTTTCCTTTCTCAGTAGCCAATTCCCAATTATCAAAGATAATCTTAATCGCTGCTGCTAATTGCTGAGGAGAACTAGGCTCAACAAGAAAACCTGTATCGCCAATAATTTCGGGAATATCGCCAACGCAGGTTGACAAAATTGGTTTTGCCATTGCCATACCATCAGTTAATTTTAGGGGAAATTGAGCTTGAGCGGCAGGAGTATCCCGTTGAGGAACAACTAATACATGAGCCGCACTGACAACCTCTGGCATTTGTTCAACGGGACACCGAGGTAGTT
The DNA here is from genome assembly GCF_020144665.1 of Oscillatoria salina IIICB1. NCBI lineage: Bacteria > Bacillati > Cyanobacteriota > Cyanophyceae > Oscillatoriales > Oscillatoriaceae > Oscillatoria > Oscillatoria salina. Next base: position 54,576 of record NZ_JAAHBQ010000034.1, read on the forward strand.
TAATAATCCAACGACCCCATTGGGCGATTAATTGGCGATCGTAATCATCATAAGGACTACCACCAACTATTACTAATCTTAAGTCTGGGATTTCGAGAATGTCTAGCGCCATGAGTAAATCTTCTACACCTTTATAAGGTCGAGGAGCGCCAGGAAACATTAGAACTTTATAAGGACTTAAATTGTATTTAGCACGACTAGCTTCTGGGTCATATTTTTCTGGAGAAAAAAGGGAAGTATCTTTACCATTGGGGACTGAAATCCCGCCAAAACGTTGTTGCAAAAATTTAGTATGAACTGTGACTGCATCAGCGTAGTTAACCAAGTTTTCTAGACGCTTTAAATAAAAAGGATGATCCGGATATCTTAACGCTCCTTCTGGTTGGAGAAGATCGCGAGCTAATTGTTTTAAACTAGGGCGATATTGCCATTCGTCACCACCATGCCAACTTAGTTCCCAGTCATCAATATCTAACAATAAGGGACGACGGCTGAGTAATTTTTTAATAATCGCAATCCCAAAACTGCTAGTTTTCAGTTTAACTGCATAAATGAGGTCTCCATCAATTCTTTTGAGGAGGTGAGAAGCAGCGTTAATAACTCCTGAATAATATTGACAAGGAAAAGAAACAATCGAAATTTCCGGAGCGGAAATTGTGCTGGAACTGCTATCAAATGCCAACCCCAGCATTTCGACATCGCAGTTAAGTTTTTGCAGAGCTTTAGCTAGTAAAAACGGACGTACGGCTCCTCCCCAGCGACCAGAACCACTACTGGATAAGTCGCTAACAACGAGAGAAATTTTTAATTTTTGGTTATTGTTTTTTGCGATCGCCGAGCTTGCCATTGATAAAAATTAAGAAGGTAATTATTTACGAAAATTGGCTCAAGCTAGATTAATTAAGGAAACCAAGAAAAAACTTCAATTAGTGAACTTTAGCCTGCCAGCTTGCAGTTCGTCAAAAACACGATTAATTTGCGATCGCCCCTCATCGCTGACTAAAAAATCTGACAGAAAAATATTCACCAGTTGAAGATGCTCTTGACGGCTGAGTTTCCCGGTTTCGAGGATTCGCTCTACGATTTGCTTGGCACTTTGGTTATACTGATTCGGAAGGTTGGCTGCCATTGACTTGAAGTAGTTTTGGGTAAATTAGACGGACCCTACTCCTCCTTACGGGGCTTGCGGGAGGAATCGCTTTTATCTTAACTATTATCAGAGACAGTTGTGACTAGTGGAATTACCTGGCAATTATTCTTGGAGGAAGTCACTGATGCAGGTACACCGCATTCCGGCGCTATCTGATAACTACATTTTTCTACTTTACGATCCCGAAGCCAAGACAGCCGCAGCGATCGATCCTGCTGAGGCTAAACCAGTTTTAGAGCTTCTCAAAGCCTGGGATGCTGAATTGGTAGCAATTTTTAACACTCACCACCATCAAGATCATGTTGGGGGAAATAAACAGCTAATCAAGCATTTTCCCCAAGTGAGAGTTTATGGAGGTGCTAGCGATCGCGGCAGAATCCCCGGACAAGAGGTATTCTTAAATGAAGGCGATGCGGTCGAATTTGCTGGTAGAATTGGCGAAGTCTTCTTTGTTCCCGGACATACCCGCGCTCATATCGCTTACTATTTTCCCCCCACGAAACCGGATGAACCAGGGGAATTATTCTGCGGTGATACTTTATTTGCTGGTGGCTGTGGCAGACTATTTGAAGGTACGCCAGCCCAAATGGTCGATTCTTTAAGTAAAATTCGTGCTTTACCCGATAATACTCGGATTTGGTGCGCTCACGAATATACACTCAAAAATCTTCAATTTGCTCTTACCATCGATCCAGAAAATTCTGCTTTACAAACTCGTTACCGAGAAGTAGCACAAGCTCGTCAAGAAAACCAAGCTACAGTACCATCTTTACTACAAATCGAAAAATTAACCAATCCCTTTTTAGGCTGGGATCGTCGGGAATTACAAGCAGTAACCGGAATTCAAGATCCACTCCGAACCTTTGCCCGTTTACGGGGAATGAAAGACCAATTTTAATGTTAAGATAAAATGTTTGCCCTCATCGTCAGTAGCGATCGGGGAACGTTTAGCAAACTGAACAATTTTCAAACAGACTATGGCACACCGCGTACAAGTAGTATTAAGTAAAGACGTAAATAAGCTAGGTAACGCAGGGGACTTAGTGGAAGTAGCTCCAGGTTATGCTCGTAATTACCTAGTTCCTCAAGGAATTGCTGTAAGAGCAACTCCTGGTATTCTCAAGCAAGTAGAACAAAGAAGAGAAAAAGAAAGACAGCGTTTAGAAGCAGAAAAGCAACAAGCAGAAAATCGCAAAACAGCTTTGCAAACTATTGGTCGTTTTACGATCCGCAAACAAGTGGGCGAAAAAGATGCTATCTTCGGTACAGTGACGACGACAGAAGTAGCAGAAGCGATTCAACAAGCTACTGGTCAGGAAGTAGACCGTCGCGGAATTACGCTACCGGATATTAGTAGCATTGGTTTTTACGAAGCTCAAGTCAAGTTACACCCAGAAGTTACTGCAACGATTGAAATTCAAGTTGCTCCTCTTTAAATTGGGGACTGGTGATTGGGGACTGGGGATTGGGGACTGGGAAATCAGTTATCAGTTAACAGTTTATCTCCCCCCTCTTCCTCGTCTTCCCCCTCTCCCTTGTCTCCAATCTCTACTGATAACTGTTCACTGTTCACTGAAAACCCCCTCTCCCAATTCCCAATCCCTAATCCCTAATCCCCAATTCCCAATTCCCTAGATAAGAATGACACAAGAATTTTTTGCTCCAACTCAAAGTCATTCTCTTCCTCCGCAAAATGTTGATGCGGAGGAGTCGATTCTAGGTGGAATTTTACAGGACCCCGAAGCTATTGGTAGGGTAGCAGATTTACTGCGTCCAGAAGCGTTTTATGTAAGCGCTCATCGCGATATTTATCAAGCAGCTTTTGAACTTTATCGTCAAGGGAAACCGACGGATTTAACCACGGTTGCGAGTTGGTTGAGCGATCGCGCTTTACTCGAAAAAATTGGTGGGACAAATAAACTGGTACAATTGGTAGCGCCGACTGTCTCAGCCGTAAATATCGATCGCTACGCACTGCTAGTTGAGGAAAAGTATCAGCGTCGTGAATTAATTAAGGCGGGAAATGAGATTGTCGATCTGGCTTACAATACTGCTAAAGAGCTAAATACGGTTTTTGATGAGTCAGAACAGAAGATTTTTAGTTTGACGCAGCAACGTCCGCAACAAGGTTTAACTTCTTTAGCGGATACCCTCAGAGATACTTTTAACGAAATTGAAGCGCTACAAGAACAAACTAAGCTTCCGGGAATTACTTGCGGTTTCTACGATTTGGATGCGATGACGAGTGGTTTTGGACGCTCGGATTTGATTATTATCGCAGGTAGACCTTCGATGGGAAAAACTGCTTTGGGGCTAGGTATGGCTGCTAATATTGCTAAACAACATGGTTTATCGGTGGCTATTTTTAGCTTGGAAATGTCGAAGGAGCAGTTATCACAGCGTTTGTTAGCTAGTGAAGCAAGAATTGAAGGAAACCGTTTGCGATCGGGAAGGATCAGTCAAACTGAAATGGAAGCTTTGGTTAATGCTTTGGGTATGTTATCTGACCTACCGATTTTTATTGATGATACCGCTAATTTGAGCGTGATGCAAATGCGATCGGAGGCGCGTCGTTTGCAAGCGGAACAAGGTGGAAATTTAGGTTTGGTTTTAATTGATTATTTACAGTTAATGGAGGGAAGCGGTAGCGATAATCGCGTTCAAGAGTTATCAAAAATTACTCGTTCTTTGAAGGGTTTATCTCGTGAATTAAATGTTCCAGTGATTGCACTTTCTCAACTTAGTCGGGGTGTGGAACAAAGAACAAATAAACGTCCAATGATGTCTGATTTACGCGAATCAGGGTGCTTGAGCGGTGATACCTTAGTTACATTAGCTGACACTGGAGTAGAAGTACCAATTCGCGATTTAGAAGGAAAATCAGGTTTTGCAGTTTGGGCGTTAAATGTTGCTACAATGAAATTAGAAAAGGCAATTGTTAGCAATTCTTTTGCTACTGGTATCAAACCTGTATTTAAACTCAAAACTCGTCTCGGAAGAGAAATTAGCGCTACTTGCAATCACCAGTTTCTCACTATTAATGGCTGGGGAAGGTTAGATAGTTTAAAAGTAGGTGAATGTATAGCTTTACCTCTTAGTATTGCTAATTTTAGAACATCTTTATACAAGAATAATTTGAGCCGAATTAAAGCTGGAAAACTTGCTGAAGTTGTTAAGTCTGAAAAAATTACTTGTTTAGCTGATAGCGATATTTATTGGGATGAAATTGTTGCAATTGAAGCTGATGGTGAAGCTAAGGTTTATGATTTAACAGTTCCTAGTTTACACAATTTTATTGCTAATAATTTGGTTGTGCATAATTCGATTGAGCAAGATGCAGATTTAATTGTGATGTTGTATCGTGATAGTTATTATAATCCTGATTCGCCCGATCGCAATATCGCTGAGGCAATTATTACTAAACATCGTAACGGACCCACGGGAACGGTGAAACTGCTATTTTTACCAGAATTAACTAAGTTTGATAATCTTGCTCCTCAAGGTGGATATTAGCTTTTAGTTCGCTCTTTACCACAAATTGGCAAAAATGTCAAGAACAAAAGAGGAACGCAGCATAGCTAAACTAAAAGCTGATACCGCGTTCCTCGTGAAAATAACTCAGTTTCTAGGAAGCAATTTCCAACAATTCGACATCAAAAATGAGAGTCGAATTAGGAGGAATCACACCTCCAGCACCTCTGCTACCGTACCCTAATTCCGGAGGAATAATCAACTTGCGACGACCCCCTTGTTTCATCATTCCGACACCTTCATCCCAGCCTTTAATAACCTGTCCGACACCGATTTTAAAGGAAAAAGGTGACCCGCGATCGCGCGAACTGTCAAACTTAGTACCATCTTCGAGAGTACCAGTGTAGTGAACCACAACCGTTTGTCCTGGTTTGGGTGTCGCACCTTCTCCTTCTTTGATTTCAACGTATTTCAGCCCAGAATCAGTAGTGATAGCTTCATCCATGTTAATATCCTGTAATTGTGCATTAGCTTCGTCAGCGACGGTGCGATCGCTTTGAACTTCTGTTTTTACTGGGGAATCAGTATTGGCTGCTACATCTCCAGCATTATTATTCAACACCACAGACACCACCAAAAGCAAACCAAAAACCGCGATCGCCGCCAAGCTAATTAAAATCGGTTTCATAATTTTATCCTGTAGTTACTTAACGCCAAAGCTTATTTTCCAAATCTCGTACTTGACGTTCCAGACGATCTATGCGTCCCCGTAACTCATCCATTTCCGACTGACGAGGAACACCCAAATCTTGTAACAAATGGCGCAATTGTCGTTCCATCTGCCCTTCGATATTACCGCGATCGGTGTTAATTTTCTCCATCACCTCATCAACCATCGCCTTAGCTTGGTCGGGATTAACTTTACCATCTCGCACCAACTGTTCGCTAGCTTCGCGCAACTTCTCAGTTACCAAAGAGGTTGTCCCAATACCAACCATAAATAACTGTTGAATCCAATTTTCATTATTCATAGTTCAATTACCTATTTAATTATTATCCTAGGAACGCACCAAAATGAACGCCCTCACAGAGGTTAAAAATGTGAGGAGTAACGAATCTAGAGACATTGCGTGCAACCTCTCTACAACCGAGGAATTCCCTCACTGACATACATGATGGCATAAGTGACATCCTCCCACAGCAAATCGAAGATTATGCTGTGGGCTTCCCAGTCTCACGACTGGGCATTGCTCCCCTACGCCAGTTGTCTAGGCACATCGCCCCCGACACCTCGACTTGAGAGCCAATACGAGTGCTTTTCGGGAGTCCCCCGATACGTTTCTAGTCCTCTATTGAGCAGTTCTTGGGCTGAAGCAATATCTCTATCTACCTCGTATTGACATTCAGGACAAGAATGAACCCTATCTGAGAGTTCTTTCCTCGCTGTAATTCGGCAATTGGGACAAGTTTGAGAAGTTCCTCTATGGTCTACTTCTCCGACAAATACCCCCCTCTTCTTGCCAACAAATTTAAGGATAGAACGAAACTGCCCAAACCCTGCATCAATTGTATGTTTGCCCAAAAAACCTTTTGCCATGATGCGAAAATCAATATCTTCGATGAATATAGTATCCGCCATGTCGCAAAGTTTATGGGCAAGCTTGTACTGATAATCCTTCCGCTTAAAAGCGATGTGGTTATGTTGCCTTTCTACCTTCGTTATAGCTTTCTCGTAATTCTTGGAACGCTTCTGTTTCTTCGCTAACCGACGTTGTAGCACTTTCAGCCGACTTTGCTCGGTTTTGAAGAATTTACGTCCAGGCTCAACAAAGCCATCACTGGTAGCCAGGTAAGATAATAACCCCACATCAACCCCAATGGCATGACCATGAGGGAAAGGGTCAGGGATTTCAATGTCTGAGTACAAAGCGATTACAGCAAACCACCCCATCGCCTTCTTGACTATCCGCACTTGCTTGACGATAAACCCGTTAGGAATAGGTCGATGCAAGTTGATTCCTACTTTCCCTAATTTGGGAAGTTGGATATGCCAACCTGTAATCGGGTTGGTTTTGAACTGTGGGAATAGCATCGACTTCATTTGTCCCACTTTCTTGTAACGAGGGAATCCATATCCCCTTTCCCTGAAGAAATCCCAAGCATCATGTAACCTCCGAATATTGGTTTGCAACACTTGAGAAGGAACGCATTTGAGTCGAGGAAATTCTTTCTTGGCTTTTGGTAGATTGTTTTGTTGCTGGTGGTAGCCAGGAAAAGGATAGTCTGCGGAAATAATATATTCTGATTCCAAGCTACACCTATCTATTGGACACTTCCTCGAAGCTATCCAATCTTTTAGTTCCCTCAACGCATAGTTGTATGACACTCGTAATGTTTCCAACCACTCATCGAGAAGTTGGATTTGTTGACTGTCAGGGTGTAGGCGGTAGGTGTAGTTTAGAATCATGCTCTTAGTCTACCATTCTTACTGCTTGGTGGTAAATATTAATTTGGGGGATGTCCATGTATCCCAACGCCAAATTGAGAATTATGGCGTGGGACTTCTCGCCTCCCCCAAACCCCCACCATCAGTTAAACTGCTTGTTAAACCTTAAGTAGGTACGGCTGTCCGCTAATCGAGAATAACTATGGTAATTGAATGGCTGCGCATCAAAGTTGCTCCCGAAGCGCGAGAAAAGTATATTCAGAAAGACGCAGAAATTTGGACACCCATGCTTACTCGCTATCCTGGTTTTTTGGGGAAAGAAGTATGGCTGAATCCAGAGAAAGCAGACGAAGTTGTCTTAATCATACGTTGGCGAACTCGTCAAGAGTGGAGTTCTGTCCCTATCGAAGATATTACCGAAACCGAGAAGCAATTCGACGAAGCAATGGGAGATACATCACATCAGATTGTTGAATCTCTAGAATATCAGGTTCGGAAATTTCCCCAAGGACGAAATTTGTAGAGGTTTAGCGCTTCTTTCTAGGGAAAAATGGGACTAAGTGCAATAATGTTAACGATCTAGTTTTTTTAATGCTAATCTGCGATTGAAAATAGCTGAATGGAAGTCAGGTTCGATTTCTAAAGCTCGATCGTAACTGGCGATCGCCTCTTGGTATTTTCCTAAATAATATAGCGCAACGCCTCGGTTAGTCCAAGCATAATCAAAGTCAGGTTTAAATTCGATCGCTCGGTCGTAACTAGCGATCGCTTCTTGATATCTTTTTAAATTATATAGCGCAAAGCCTCGGTTATTCCAAGCTTCATGATAGTCAGGTTTAATTTTAATAGCTCGATCGTAACTGGCGATCGCCTCTGTATATTTTCCTAACTCATTTAGCGAATTGCCTCGGTTATTCCAATACGCCAAGCTACCATAATTTTTGAGGAAGATTTTTCTTAATTTTGGCTTAAGTTGAGGCGTCATGACAACTGTTGGAGATGTTGCGTGTAACGTCTCTACAGAATCTTTCTTTTGGTATCAATTTAGTCCGCGAAGGGGGAACCTTGCTCGTGTATCCGCCCGTTTACGGGTTCGGCGTAAAAGATGCTGGGGAGATCAGATCCTTCGCTTCGCGAAGGATGACATTT